>CAIZMV010000219.1 GCA_903934195.1 uncultured Acidimicrobiaceae bacterium
CAACGTGCGGCCCTTCACGAATTCCATCGCCATGAAATAGGTGTTGCCGGTTTGACCCCAGTCGTAGACGCCCACGATGTTCGGGTGGTTCAGGCCAGCAACGCTCTGGGCCTCGCGGCGAAAACGCTCGACAAAGTTCGGGTCAACGGCATGTTCTGGGAACAGAACCTTCACGGCCACATCGCGGTCGAGCAGCAGGTCGCGGGCCAGGAACACGTCGGCCATTCCGCCTCGACCGATACGCCGAGAAATCTCGTAGCGCTCGTTAATGACTTGGGGATTCTGGTTCGACATACGGCTCTTAGAGGTTACCCGTGCTGCCTATGGGGCTGCGGGCAGTGCCAATGCTGCATTCAGCACATCGCGGGCAACGGGACCAGCCAAACGCCCACCAGTACTGGCGCTCACGGCATCATTCACGCCCTTGATAAATACTGAGATAACGAATCGCGGTGCCTCGGCTGGGGCAAAAGCGGTGATCCATGCATGAGAACGCTGTTTTTCGCCCTCGGCATTCAACTGCGCTGTTCCGGTCTTTGCCGCAACAGAAACGCCACCGTTCAATTGCAGGCAACATGCAGCGGTTCCCGACTGCGCAACACCAACCATCAGTTGCGTCATGGTTGCAGCAGTGGCTGGAGACATCGGGGTCTTCCATGCTTCAGGTGCAGTGGTGCTCATCACGGTGCCATTACGAGTGCGTGTCGAATCAATCACGTGCGGCTTCATCATCACGCCGCCGTTTGCCACAGACCCTGCAATCATCGCCATATGTAATGGAGTGATCTGCACTTGGCCTTGGCCGAAACCGTGAATTGCTAACAGCGCCAACGAATCAACGAAGTCCACAGCGGTGCCGCCAAAAGTGCTGGCAGCTGCACCGGGCAAATCAAACGGAATACGTTCATCGAAGCCGAACCTGTTCGCACCATTCACCATCAGGTCGGGCCCAATGTCCACTGCCATTTGCGCAAACGGAATATTGCAACTGCGGCGGAACACTTCAGCCAAGTCGCCACCACACACTTTCTTGCCGTAGTTACCAATCGGCTTCTTTGTATTTGGCGGCACCCATGAGCGTTCATCTTTGAACACGCTCATCATGTCGATCTTTCCCGTTTCAAGACCAACGGTGGTGGTGACAATCTTGAATGTTGACCCTGGCATGTAGCGCTCTTGATACGCGTTAGCCAACAACGGCTTTGCTGTATCTTTCTGCAGCCCATCTAGCGTTTCGTTAACAACGTTGCCATTGTGTGATGCAATCAGGTTTGGGTCATACGACGGGTTTGAATACATGGCCAACACGCCACCAGTCTTCGGGTCAAGCACCACTACAGAACCTTCGCGATTCCCCAACGCTTTCTTTGCTGCAGCCTGCAGGTCTGCACGCAATGTCACACGCACACTTCCCGACACATCGTCTTTCGAAAACAAACCACCCGTTGCTTCAAGTTGTTGCTGCGGAGTTTTGCCAGACAACACCGCAGTCTGCGTGCGCTCAAGTTGCGTACTGCCATAGCCCAATGTGTAGTAGCCGGTGATGTTCGCAAACAGTTCGCCCTTCGGGTAATTGCGTTGGTACTGGTATTTACCCGAACCATTCGCTGCATCAACAGGAAGCGTCTGAGCAATTATCGAACCATCAGCAGTAATGATGTCTCCACGTGGTGTATCAAAGTCGCGCAACGTAATGCGGTTGTTACGCGGGTTACTAACTAAAGAATCGCGCTGTAGCACTTGCCAGTTAGTCAGCTGAACAAACAACAGACCGAACAACACAATCAGTGCAACAGTCAGGTGACGAATGCGCTGGTTCATACCGCCGCCGCCCTACGCAAACGCCACAATGCAAAGCGTTCCGCAATGCTGGATGAATCTGGCACCTCATGCAAACTGCGCGCCGTGGTGTCACTAATGCGAATCAACAACGCCAGCACCACATAGTTAGCCACTAACGATGATCCGCCGTAGCTCATAAATGGCAACGTCACACCGGTAAGAGGCACCACGCGCAACACACCACCAATAATGATGAATGTCTGTACCGCCACAATGGTGGTAAGTCCCGTTGCCAACAACTTCTCGAAATCGCGTTGAGCACGTAATGCAGTGCGCATGCCAGCACCCACCAACAACACAAACGCACTCAGAATCGCTACGCCGCCCAACAAGCCCAACTCTTCACCTAAAGCCGCAAAAATAAAGTCGTTATGCGCGGCCGGAATTGCACCAGGGTCTCCGATGCCAAGCCCTGTACCAGTCATGCCGCCATTCGCTAATGCAAACAATGCCTGAATCGGTTGGTATCCACGCTCGGTGTATTGGTCCCACGGGTTCAGCCAAATCTCAAC
>CAIZMV010000220.1 GCA_903934195.1 uncultured Acidimicrobiaceae bacterium
AGAACTTTGTGGCCAACCACTACTAAAGCATCGCGAAGAAACGATGTCATGCTGACTCGCTGATTCGAATCTTCTGTTGTTGGCGCAACAGTTGTCGTAGTTACTCCGGTGTCTGGGGTGCCCGAAGGGTTTGAGATGTTTTCTCCACCCGTTACCGAAACTGTTCTACAGACTTTCTTCGGACAGATTGCCGTTGCCACTTCATGTGCATCCATCGCCAGATGACCATTCATCAGTGTGAAGAGATTGTTGGGATGATTTGCAAGTACAGGTCCTACACCAGATTTTGGCCACTTCCCTGTCAACATTGCGGGCACTGCATCAGTTGTCGTTTGCGAGGTTGCAACAACATTGCGGTACCATGTCGAAGATTCAGCGAGTGCAGCAAACCCAGGAAATCTGTTCTTGTTGATAGTGCCATCTGTTCGCAGTAGTGGCCACAATGGCGCTTCATCTAGGACAATCCACAAGACACTCACGTCTTTAGGTGCGATCTGCAATAGCGAGTCTGCAGGGTCAACCTTTTTGGCACTGACATCGACGACTGTTACTGCTGGTGGCCAAATAACTGAATTAGCCGACAAAGCAAAAACAACTGCGACCACAAGTGCAAGTGGCGACATCATCGTTAACCATGAACGCATTGTTAGTTGTCGTTGATACAAGTAGGTAAGTCCAACAGCAATACCTGCAGTCAGAAGACTGTCAATAACCCACGGGCCGATTGAGACAGATCGCAGCACCACAGACGCAACTAGCCATAGCGACAGCCATACAAGAACAGTGTGAATACGTGTTCGAGCACGGGGGAAAATCATCGTGGCAATGATCTCAATACTCAGTAGAACTAACGGAGGTACCAGCAACGTGATGACGGCAAACCACACGACAATTGCGCCTTCGAATCCGGCAGCGGCGAACACCGCAACGTTCTCCCCGTATAGCTGTAAGAGAGGTTGGGCAATAGAAATTGTCGCCAACGCCAGATAGACCGCGCCGTGACGGGCCCAGTCACTAGGCACCAGTCTGGGTACTTCATTGTCGGCGCGCATTGAGACAAAACCGTAGTCCCCTAACCAGAGATACCACGCCCTGGTTGGGGGTGCCTACCAGAATTGTTAGAGTCTCTAACATGTTCACGAAAGCCGGCCGCACTGCCCCAGGCCTTGTGGTCGCTGGTGTTGCGGTCTTCTGTGGCTTTCTCGTTAGTTGGCAGTGGACAAGTGTTTCTCCTCTCACTGTGTCCCTCTTAATAGGTGCCCTTCTCGGCAACTTTGGCCTCATGCCATCTGCCTGTGAACCGGGTCTCAAGTTTGCATCACGTCATGTTTTGCGGGCAGGAATCGTGTTACTCGGTTTCCAATTGTCATTCAGCGAAGTTGCGCATCTTGGCGGCAGAGGTTTCGTAGCGGTGATCGCAGTTGTCGTGATTACGTTCTGTGGCACGCAATACATTGCACGACTTCTTGGTGTCTCCCCTGGTCTTGGTTTACTCACAGCAACTGGCTATTCCATCTGCGGTGTGTCTGCAATAAGTGCAATGACTGGTGCAGTCGATGGTGATGAAGAAGACGCAACATATGCAATTGCGCTTGTCACACTGTTTGGCAGCATCTCTATTTTCGCTCTTCCTGCACTTGGGCACCTTATGAACATGGGCAATGTTCGTTTCGGCATGTGGGCAGGTTCCTCCGTGCATGATGTTGCACAAGTTGTGGCAAGCGCAACTACATACTCACATCTGTCACTGGCACCTGCAGTAATTGTGAAACTCACACGCGTCGTTCTTCTTGCTCCACTAGTTGCTTTCTACGGTTATCGCCACAGTCAAACACAAAAACACGAAGAACCACACGAGCACCCACATACTGGTTCACAACGAATTTCTCTACTGCCAATGTTTATTGTTTTGTTTCTCGTTGCTGTCAGCATTCGCACCACTGGTGCTCTTTCGTCTGATTTACTGTCCACACTTAAGCACATCGAGAAAATCTGTCTTGCAATAGCCCTTGTCGGTTTAGGTGCCGGAGTCAACATCAAGAAACTTCGCCTTTTAGGTTCACGTCCAATTATTCTTGGTTTCTGTTCTTGGCTATTGGTGCTCGCAACCTCTGTTATTACTATCCGTCTCATCCCACTTAATTTGTAAGGAACACGCCCATGATTGAAATGAACTGGTTTTTACCAACTGGTGGTGACTCACGTGATGTGCTGCCAGATGACAGCTCTATCAACCGCGCACCTAGCCATGCATACCTGGCACAAATCGCCCGCGCATGTGAAGAACTTGGCTTCGATGCCTTGCTAACACCGTGCGGTACCGGCTGTGAAGATGCATGGCTTGCAACGTCATCTCTTATTGCCCTCACATCGCGCATCAAGTTTCTTGTGGCATTTCGTCCAGCACTACTCACGCCAACACTTGCCGCACAAATGGCAAGCACATTCCAGCGCATGTCTAATGGCCGCTGCCTTGTCAACATTGTCACTGGTGCCGAACAAGCTGAACTTGCCCGTTTCGGAGTAACTGAGGACAAAGAAACCCGTTACGAACGCACAGGTGAATTCATTGAAGTCATGCGCGGCGCATGGTCTGGCAAGCCTTTCAGTTACAAGGGGAAGTATTTCGAAGTAACTGACGCAACAACACGTGAAGTACCAGACCCAGTACCTCCTATCTATTTCGGTGGTGCGTCAGCATCCGCAGAAAAAGTGGCGGGTGAAAATGTCGACTTGTACTTGTCATGGGGTGAAACACCAGACGCCATTAAAGAACGTCAAGATCGTGTTGCGGCAATAGCAGCAGCACAAGGTCGCACCATGCGATTTGGAATTCGTTTTCATACCATTGCTCGCCCAACAAGTGAAGAGGCATGGGCAGTTGCAGATGGCATATTGAATTCAATGGCCCCTGATGCAATTGCTGCTGCGCGTGAAGACTTTTTGAAAACACAATCTGTTGGCCAACGCCGACAGTTTGAACTTCATGGTGGTGATTTGACAAAGCTTGAAATCCACCCAAATGTGTGGGCAGGTATTGGCCTTGTGCGTGGTGGAGTTGGTACTGCACTTGTAGGAAGTTACGAAGAAGTTGCTGATCGAATTGTTGAATATCACAACCTTGGTATTGAAGCATTCATCATGTCTGGCTACCCGCATCTTGAAGAGGCATATTGGTTTGGTGAAGGCGTTATGCCTATCTTGCGCGACCGTGGATACTTGCCCGCACTTGAAGGCGGACCGACAAAGGTGTTCTCGTTCCGATGAAAAAGATTGGTCTTCTCTTAGTCGGCCACATTGATGCCGGAAGTCTTCATGTCGGTGGTGATTACCCCGAGCTGTACAACGCACTGCTAGCCCCGTTAGATATCGAACTCACTACGTATCGATGCGACGAAGGCCAGATGCCCGATTCTGTGAATGAACAAGATGGTTGGGTCTGTTCGCCAAGCCGCCTCAGTGTGTACGACGACCATGCATGGTTGCGTGATGTTGAACAACTACTTCGCGACTTTGTAGCGCATGAGACTCCATACGTAGGCATCTGCTTTGGTCATCAACTCATGGCCCAAGCAATGGGTGCCACTGTTGCCAAAGCAGACTTTGGATGGGGCATCGGTGCAAAGCACTATGAAATTGTGGAACCACAACCGTGGATGGATTCAACAACCGACATTGTTCTTGCAGCTAGCCACCAAGACCAAGTGCAATCACTTCCTGATGGCGCACGACTCATGGCACGCGCGCCGTATTGCCCAATTGGTGGCATGTTGATTGGCGATCGCGCATGGACTTTGCAAGTGCATCCAGAATTCTCCCCTGCTCTTGCAGACAGTTTGCTCGCGACTCGACTCGCGCTCTTTGGCGAAGACAAAGCCAACGCTGCTCGCACCACATTGTCTGAACCGCTCGACCAACACCGCATTGCCGGTTGGATGGCTAACTTCTTTCACCAGGCATCATGACCCAACAAAAGATTCGCCTCAGTCGCGCGACGGTTATAGAAATGGCAGCGGTCATTGCAGATTCCGAAGGGATAGACGCGGTCACCCTAAGCCGTATTGCATTAG
>CAIZMV010000221.1 GCA_903934195.1 uncultured Acidimicrobiaceae bacterium
AACATGCGAACGGTGGCTTCCGCCTGGTTTAGCCGAGTTTTCTTCGCTACAGCCGAAGGTGGCATTCTCTTGGGTGTCGGAGCCATGTGACAATCGTAACGGCGGTTAAGACAATCAATAGGGCTGAATTCTGGCCAAATTCGAGAGATGCGCATATCGTGCGCTTTTTGCGCACATTGTGCGCTTTATGCGCATATAATGCGCAATATGCCAATGTTGTCCCTCTCCCAACTAAGGGCTTTCCTGCGTTCCTACGTGGCAATTCTCATTGTCGGTCTACTGCTGGTTGCGCTTCCTGTCACGTTGCAGTCCCCGCAACGCGCGAATGCCGCAAGCCTTGGAACAGGATTTTGCACGTCGACTGTTGACGACGCTTCTGGCGTGAGCGTCACGGTTTCCCCGAACGGTGATTGTGTTGTCTCGTTTGCAACGGCTTGGACTACGGGCGGAAATGCTCACGTGATTACTCGGAACTGGACTGTCCCTGCGTTAGTGAGATCTGTCGACGTGCTCGTCGTCGCGGGTGGCGGAGGCGGCGGAAGCTCCAACAGTCAAAAGACCGGTGGTGCCGGTGGCGGTGGCGGAGTTGTCGTTGCCACAAGTTTTGGGGTGACTCCCGGAGCAATTATTGGAATCGGCACCGGAGTCGGCGGGTGGGGACAAAACTGCGCCAATGGAAGTCGCGGCGGAAATTCTTTTTTCGGGAGCTTGACGGCGATTGGTGGCGGCTGGGGCAGCGGTTGTTCTGCGACAGAAGGAACGGGCGGTTCAGGAGGTGGTGGTCACCACCGGGTTGGAGCAAAGACTACTCAAACTACGGCACCAGGTACTTCTTCAAACGGAGTGAACATTACGGCATATGGAAATGCCGGCGGCAATGCCAGTGCTGATGCTGCTAATGGCGGTGGCGGCGGCGGTGGCGGCGCAACGCAAGTTGGTGGAAATGGGACTGGTAGCGGAGGAAACGGTACCGGTGGTAACGGTGGAGAGGGTATTGCCAATTCATTTCGGACCGGTTCGCCCATCATCTACGGCTCTGGAGGCGGTGGCGGTGGAAACGCATTTGGTGGTACTGGGGGAACAAATGCTGGAAATGGTTGTGGAACTGACACGAGTGGAGTTGGTGGCATACATGGTGTAAACGAAACGGGTGGCGGCGGTGGCGGTGGCATGAAATGCCAGATCAGTGCCGGTCGTGGCGGCTCAGGAATTGTTGTTATTCGATATGGACTGCCGGCGCTTGCACAACCAAGCAATGTCGTCGCTGTGGCAACACCATCAAAAGCGAAATCAATTGATGTCACCTGGAACGCAGTTCCTGATGCCCAGTCGTACATCGTGAGAATACGGGGAAATGATTGTTCGACTATCTCGGGATCAAAATCAGGAATCGTTACGACATCCGCAACAGTGACTCGTTTTGACATGAGTTCTTCAGTTATGGGGGACAATACGACGTATAAGGTAACCGTGGCTGCAGTGGGCGATGCTGTCAACTACGCAACCTCGAATGACACTCAATGTGTTTCCGTTACTACAAACGCAGCAGTTGCTATCCCGACGATTACAACTCAGCCAATCTCGCTTAATAGAACCGTTGGACAGAGAGCGTCTCTTTCGGTTTTAGCCACATCCTCAGATGGGGGTGCACTTTCATACAAATGGTTCAAGGACAGTGCTGAAGTTTCCAATGCAACGGCTAATACATATGTGATTGACAGTGTCTCTTCCGTAGATGCGGGTAGCTACACAGTGGAAGTTTTCAACACTCTCTCAGGGGTCTCTATTTCGGTGACATCCACCGCTGCCACGTTGACGGTTGCAACTGCTCTCACTATCCCTACTCCGACGACAGGTTTGTCGGGTACTGCGAATAGTTCTTTTTCACTTGCTGTTCCAGGTGCTGGTGGTCGTGCTTCTCTCACATATGCGCTCACCGGCACATTGATCGATGGTTTGAGCCTTAGTACTTCAACAGGAACTATTTCAGGAACACCAACAGTTGCTGGCACTTCAACAGTGTCAGTCACTGTTACGGATGCAAACAACGCCACAGTATCAACATCGGATTTCACTGTGTCGGTTGGGTATGCCTCAACGACCGTGTCTCTTGAGTTAGCAGCTGGATCTCCGCAATATCGCACCACGAAGCGCATTACCGCTACGACATCTCGTGCGGGAACTGTGAACTTTAAGTTGGACGGCACAACGATCACAGGTTGCGGTGCTGTTACTGCTGCTTCAACTACAGCTGTGTGTGATTGGGTGCCCGTTGATTTGGGGGCTGCTGCATTGTCGGCTGACTTCACCCCGTCCTCGGCAACGGCCTATTCCAATTCGACTGCATCATTGAGCGCCACTGTTGCTGGTCGTGCTATCACGGTGACTCCAACATCTAGCCAGTCCAAGGTATTTGGTGCATCTGATCCAGAAATCGGGTACTCGATTACAGCAGGGTCGTTGGATGGACTGGAAACGCTCACGGGTGCATTGTCTCGAGTTTCAGGCGAAGAATCAGGCA
Organism: uncultured Acidimicrobiaceae bacterium; assembly: GCA_903934195.1. Taxonomy (GTDB): domain Bacteria; phylum Actinomycetota; class Acidimicrobiia; order Acidimicrobiales; family Ilumatobacteraceae; genus UBA2093. The sequence continues at coordinate 2,522 of CAIZMV010000221.1, forward strand.
CGTATGCCATCACGTTGGGCAATCTCTACAACGCGAATTATGCAATCACTCTTGCACCTGTGGATTTCAGCATTACGCAGGCTACGCAAGCCACTGTTTCTCTCACCACGACTAGTGGTGTGTATGCAACAGGTTTAACTCTTGCAGCGTCTGGTGGTTCTGGAACTGGCGCATATTCATTTGCTGTGACAACAACTGGTACAGCTGGATGCAGCATCACGAGTGGTGTATTGAATGCAACATCACCAGGAACCTGCACAGTGACAGCGACTCGTGCGTCGAGTACGAACTATTTAGTTGCAAGTTCTGTAGCTACCACTGTCAATATCAGTAAGATCACGCAAGCAGCAGTGACCTTGACATCAACGAGCGGCACGTTCAATACGAACATTTTGTTGGCGGCTTCTGGTGGTACTGGTAGCGGTGATTTTTCATACAGCGTGACTGATGCTGGATCTGCTGGTTGTTCTCTCGCGATGGGACCATCGTTGAGTCCCTCTGGTGCAGGCACGTGCACTGTGACTGCCACGCGTGCCGGCGGTGACAATTACGAATCACAGTCATCTGTTGCGACAACAGTGACGTTTGCTAAAGACACACAGAATGCTTTGACGTTGCGCGACAACTCTGGTGATTTAGACACGGGTATTACGTTGTCTACGTCTGGTGGGTCTGGCACTGGAACTGTCACCTTCACCGTGACATCAGGTTCTGCGAGTTGCTCAATAACATCGGGCGTTGCTAACGCACGAAATGCAGGCACGTGTTCACTGACAGCTACGAAAGCAACAGATAGCAATTATCTACAGAAGCAGGTCACGAGCACATTGACCTTTGTCAAAGCCACGCAAACTGCCCTTCAAATCACATCAACGACTGGCACCTACGGCACACCAATTGAGTTGACTATTTCTGGTGGTTCAGGAACTGGTTCTGTGTCGTATGCAGTGTCTGACACCGGGTCAGCATCATGTAGTGAAACCGGATCATTACTGTCGTTCACGTCAGTTGGCACATGCAAAGTGATAGCGACGCGCGACGCTGACAGTATTTTCAATGCGCGGTCGTCTGCTGCAACCACAATCACAATCAGCCGCGCTACTCAAACTGCTCTCTCTGTCTCTATTACAACCGGTGATTTAGTAACCGGAATTATTGTTGCAACAACGGGTGGTTCCGGATCTGGAGCCACAACATCATCAGTCACGACTGGAACAGCGAGTTGTTCGTTAACTTCTGGTGTTGTAACAGCAAAATCAGCTGGCACATGTGTCCTCACAGTCACGAAAGCGTCTGATGCGTCGTATCTGTCTGAGTCGGTGACAGCAACATTGACCTTTACAAAGGTGATTTCAACGCCCGGCAAAATTGGTTCTGTCACAACAGGGACAGTTGGTAGTGATATCACTTTGAGTTTCACTGGTGGTTCTGGAACCGGGTCTGTGACTTATGTGGTGTCAACACCTGGCACAGCAAAATGCACAGTGACAGACAACAAACTGTCTGCGTCATCTGCTGGTACCTGCACAGTGACGATCACTAAAAAAGGTGATGACACCTATGCCGATCAAGTCACGACAACAGAGTTCACATTCACATCTGCTCAAGTTGCTGCCGCCCCACAAGGCCAGATAAATGTTGCTGCAGTAACAACGACGACCACGACTACCACAACCACAACTGTTGCTCCGTCTGTGGCACAAAGCCCCATCGCTACAACAACAACGGTTCCCGTGGTTGCAAAGTCTGTGAGAAAACCAGTCGTTACAACAACCACGACGACTACAACGATTGCTGTTGAGAAACCACTTGTCGCGCCGTCGCTTGTGAACACACCATCAGCTATTGGTGCTGCAACTATTGGCGGCAAAGTTGCCAAAGCAACTACGACACGTGTGAACAACCAACTGGTATTCACAGCTGGTGGTTTCACAGTCACCCTTGCCGGCGTTAGACCAGACGGCTCAATTATCCCATTGACATCTGACGGGCTACTTGAAGTGCGACGCGGAGATATTTTCCGTCTCGACGCCACAGGGTTCGCACCCGGGTCCGAAGTTGATATTTGGATGTTCTCAAAGCCAAACCACCTAACAAACATCGAAGTCGGCGCAAACGGTCTTGTTCGCTCAACGCTGAAAGTTCCAAAATCAGTCTCTGATGGTTTACATCACCTTGTGATGGTCGGTGTTGACAAAGCAAACGCCGAAGCAAAGTTTGAAGTCGGCATGAACGTGGGTGTCCCACCTAAGCAGTGGTGGTACTCACGAGTCTTGATTGCAATCCCAATCTCAATCGCCGTGTTTATCGGTTTCTGGTTACCGACATCAGCATCACGACGCCGCAAACGCCAACTCATCTAAGGACACAAGATAATGACAATCATTTCCAGCACATGGCTTAGAGGTCTCTTGCGATCCAACGTGGCAATCCTCCTTGTCGGAGTGATGGTGGCCGTTCTTCCGGTTGCAATGCAGACACCACAACGTGCGAATGCAGCTGGGATGACCGGCTTTTCGCGTGTTGTCGCGGGTGACTCATTCACGTGTGGAGTCAAAACTGATGGGACTGTCTGGTGCTGGGGTCGAAATCATAAGAAACAGTTAGGCGATGGAACAACGACGACAAGATCTCGTCCAGTACAGGTAATTGGGTTGACAGGTGCGACACAAATTATTGCCGGACAAGGGTTCGCGTGTGCATTGAAGTCGAATGGAACTGTTGCATGCTGGGGAGACAATGCGTCGGGGCAATTAGGTGATGGAACTACAACAGGACGCTCTACACCTGCGGTAATTCCAAATCTCACCGATGTCACACAAATTTCGGGAAACTATAGCCACGTGTGTGCTCGTCTCAGCGATTCAACGGCACGTTGTTGGGGCTGGAATGCTTTATACAACCTGGGAGACGGTACGACTACGAATAGACCATCTCCCGTTGCTCCAAGTAATTTGACTGACATAGCTCAGATTAGTGCCGGAGTTTTTCATACATGTGCCCGTCTCAATGACAAAACAGTACGGTGTTGGGGCGCAGGAAATAACGGTGGCCTGGGTGACGGAAACACCACTTATCAAACAAGTACGAAAACGAGTCCAAAGGACCTGTCGGACGTGGTTCAAATTGCAAGTGGTGGTGGTTGGAATAATCAATGCGCATTGCTGTCAACTGGAGTTCTCAAGTGTTGGGGCCTCAACACAAACGGACAAGTGGGCAATGGCATTGTTCTGACTGGATCGACTATCAAGCAACTGATCCCGGTTACTACAGGACCATTCCCAGCCGCAATATCTTCTGTTGATTTTGGCATGTATACATCTTGTGCAGTACTGCTGGACCAGTCTAAATCTGCAGTGTGTTGGGGTTATAACGGAGATGGCCAAATCGGTGATGGCACCAAAGTTGATAAATCAGTGCCGACTCTGGTATCTGGGTTAACAGACGTCAATCAAATTTCTACCAACTACTACCACTCATGTGCTGTGCTGGCAGATACGACTGTGAAGTGTTGGGGAAGAAACACGTATGGCGAATTGGGCAATGGCACAACCGTTAGCTCATTGACGGCGGTTTCAATACCAGCCTTTCTAGACATTCCAACACCTGTCGCAGCTGCTCCTACGGTCTCAGTCTCGAAGTCAATTGATGTGTCATGGGGCGCTGTGACGAACAAAACGTCGTACACCGTGAGGTTGTACGACGTAGCCGGCACAAATGTGTTGGCGACTAAGGCAGGTATCACTGCCACTTCAACCACCTTCACTTCTGCTGAGTATGCGTCGATAGCTGACAATACGAATTACAAAGTGACAGTGACGGCGATTGGTGATGGAACTGTTTACATCAACTCTGATGAAAGCGCGAAGGTTTCTGTCACAGCATCGGCGGCCCCGAGTATTGCTGATCAACCAGCCGCGGCAAGTCGTACTTCTGGGCAGTCGGTTACATTCTCAGTTGTCGCATCGGTGACGGATGGTGGCACTTTGTCATATCAGTGGCTGAAGAGTGGGGCTTCAATACCTTACGCGACTTCGAGTAGCTACACCATCAATCCATTGGCAACAAGTGACGCTGGGTCATTCAGCGTGAGAGTCACAAATACTGTTACTGGAAAAATTGCCACATTCACCACATCTTCCGCGGTGGCCTTGACGGTCGCGAATGCTCTTACCATCGAAACCCCGACAACAGGTCTTTCTGGCACTGCGTACAGCGCATTTTCGTTGCCGGTTACGGGTGCTGGCGGTCTTGCAACACTGAGTTATGCGCTGACTGGCACATTGGTGAATGGTTTGAGCCTTAGTACTTCAACAGGAACTATTTCAGGAACACCAACAGTTGCTGGCACTTCAATTGTGTCGGTCACAGTGACTGATGCCAATGGCGCCACAGCATCAACATCGGATTTCACTATCTCGGTTGGGTATGTATCAACAACCGTGTCTCTTGAGTTAGCAGCTGGATCTCCGCAATATCGCACCACGAAGCGCATTACAGCCACAACATCGCGTGCGGGAACAGTGAACTTTATGTTGGATGGCACAACGATCACGGGCTGTGGTGCTGTTGCTGCTGCTTCAACTACAGCTGTGTGTGATTGGGTGCCAGTTGATTTAGGTGCTGCAGCCTTGTCAGCGGTGTTTACCCCAACAGCTTCAACGGCGTATTCAAACTCAACTGCGTCATTGAGTGCCACTGTTGTTGGTCGTGCCATCACAATCACACCGACTGCAAGCCAGTCAAAGTTGTTTGGTGATTCAAACCCTGTGATTCAGTATTCGATTACTTCAGGATCGTTGTATGGGCTAGACACTCTCACTGGAGCGTTATCGAGAGCTGCCGGCGAAGGTGCAGGCACGTATGTGATTACGATCGGCTCATTGTCGAATGCAAACTATGCAATCACTCTTACCTCAGTGAACTTCACTATTCGTGATGCCGGATCACCAACGATCTCTTCTCAACCTGTATCGGCCAATAAAACAAGCGGCCAGACTGTGACATTTTCGGTGAGTGCAACCTCGCCAGACACCGGAACACTGTCATATCAGTGGCGCAAGGGTGGTGTTGCA
>CAIZMV010000222.1 GCA_903934195.1 uncultured Acidimicrobiaceae bacterium
CAGTGACGCCACCCGCTTCAGCACTGACAACTGATGCATCATCAGTGACGGTGGTAGAGAATCCCATGCCGTCAAAAAACTTTCGCGCAGCTGAGAGGTCGGCTACTGCAACAACAACATGGTCAATACGACACGCAACAGTGTCAAGCTCTGTGCGTTGTGTGTCGCCAGCCAGTTTGATTGGTGCTGATTCGTCACGTGATTCTGCGCCTTCAATGCGGTGAGTCTCTGACAACAACGTGCGGAAGAGTTGTTCAGCAAAATCAGCATCAACTCCGGCGTCAATGGCCCATTGACGACGACTAGACAAAACATCACGCACGCGCTGTGGCTGAATAACCGCAGCGCCAGTTGTTTCTTTGATTTCTGCAACTTCGCGGCACACATTCATGCGATCAGCGAGCAGGTTCACTAGCGCTGCGTCAATGGCATCAATTCGTTGACGAAGATCTCCGAGGTCAGCCATTACTAATTCCTGTGTTCGAGCAATCGCTCAACATGTTTTGCAAGAACATCGATTTCAATATTGACTTTGTGCCCTGGCTTGCGGTGTCCAAGAGTGGTGACCTCTGACGTGTGTGGAATAACTGCAACTTCGAAGGTGTCGTTTGTGAGGTTGAAGACGGTGAGGCTGATGCCGTCAACGGTGCAGCTTCCTTTTTCAACGATGTAGCGCATGAGGTCTTCGGGCACGCGAACAATCAGTTGGGGAACAGGCGAGACAATTTCGCCCACCGCGTCAACATGGCCAAGAACAATGTGGCCTCCGAAACGGCCGTTCGCCACCATGGGGCGCTCGAGGTTGACAGGGTCGCCAGGCTGCAGATTGCCAAGGTTGGTGCGGGAATAGGTTTCGTCTGAAACATCAGCAATCCACCAATCGGCTCCCTTTTCTACAAGGGTGAGGCAGCAGCCATTGACAGCAATCGATGCTCCGAGGCCAGAATCTTCAAGCACGGTATGGGCCGAGATAGTGAGTTTTGCCCCTTCACGGGCCAAAACGGAGCCTTTTTCTTCAATGATTCCTGTGAACACTCCTTCAATCTAATCAGGATGGGGGGTTGTGGGCACTAGGAGATGGCTCATAGCCTGATTAGGTCCTCGTGGGCTCTGGCGCACGTGTGATGCTCGGCCCAAATTCTTGGGATGAGCGCCCTCTCTCAATAAGGAATATGAGGCCTTTATTATGTTGCCGAAGATCGACACCATCTCGACGTACCGCAAGCACGGAACGGACACCGGTTCACCCGAAGTACAAATTGCACTTCTTACCGACCGCATCAATCACCTGACGGAGCACCTCAAAACGCACCACAAGGACCACCACTCTCGTCGTGGATTGTTGATGTTGGTAGGCCGCCGTCGCCGCATGCTTGATTACGTTCGCGATCGCGATATCGCTGGCTACCGCGAGCTCATCGCACAACTCGGCCTTCGCCGATAACAAAACCTTCCGCCAACACCATTTTTATTGTTGTCGGTTGTCAGTCGATTATCCCGCGCCATGGGGCGGGGTTGCCGACTGGGAACCGGCTGGTTGTAGGCGGAACTACAACAACACACAAACAAGGGAGTTCCCATGGCTGACGCCATTCGTGTTTCAACACAGGTTACTGGTTCCGAAAAAACCATGTCATTCGAGACTGGAAAGCTTGCGACACAATCGCAGGGCGCCGTTCTCGCCTCAATCGACGGCACCACCGTTCTCGTTACAGCCAATGCGGCTCGTGGCGTGCGCGACGGCATCGATTTCTTCCCACTCACCGTGGATGTCGAAGAGCGTGCATACGCTGCCGGCAAAATCCCTGGTGCGTTCTTTCGTCGTGAAGGTCGTCCATCAGAGCAGGCAATTCTTACCTGCCGTCTGATTGACCGCCCACTTCGTCCTGCATTCCCAGACGGTTTCCGCAACGAGACACAAATTGTTGTCAACGTTGTCGGTGTCGACATGGAAAATCCACATGACGTCATTGCAATCAATGCATCGTCAGCTGCTCTCATGATCAGCGGAGTTCCATTCGAAGGCCCAATCGGTGCTGTTCGTTTGGCATATTCGCAAGACGGTGACTGGGTGCCTCACCCAACCTATGCAGAAGGAAACAACGGAACATTCGAAATCGTTGTTGCTGGACGCGAACTTGACAATGGCGATGTTGCCATCATGATGGTTGAAGCAGGCGGCACAGAGAAGTCATTCGAGTTTTATGCAGA
>CAIZMV010000223.1 GCA_903934195.1 uncultured Acidimicrobiaceae bacterium
GAATCCGGCAGGAATTCCACGGCCATCATCAATGACGGCAATTTCCAATTCAGACTCTTCTACGTGAAGACGAACAGCCACATTGCCGCCGCCGTCTCCTTCGGGGAATCCGTGGTCAACCGCATTCTGCAGCAACTCTGTAAGTACTACTGACAAGGGCGTCACAACAGTGGCTGCAAGTCGTCCACCATCGCCAATCACCATAAATCGCATCGGACGTTCTGGTGACTGCAAACTTTCTTCAACAAGTCGCAACAGTGGACGCACAATTTCCACAAAGGCAACATCGTCGCCCGGTTCACGCGACAACGTTTCATGCACCAAAGCAATTGTGCGAATTCGGCGCACCGACTCTGCGACTGCTGCCTTGGCTTCAGGTGACTCAAGGCGTCGCGCCTGCAAACGAAGTAGCGAAGAAATGGTTTGCAGGTTGTTCTTTACGCGGTGGTGAATTTCACGAATGGTTGCATCTTTCGACAACAGCAATCTGTCGCGGCGACGCAATTCACTGACATCTCGCAACAACATCACGGCACCCGTTACAACAGGCTCTCCGTCAACGTCGTCCACGATGGGAATACATCTCGTCAACAGTGTCACTTCAGATGTCTGCTCAAATTCTTCAACAACTGGTTCACGACGCTCAAATGCCTGGCGAACAGATGAATCAATAACGCCCAGTTCTGACAATGTCTGTCCCACTGCGTTTGCACTGATTCCTACGCGATGCAGTGCAGACGTGGCGTTCGGAGACGCATAACGAACCCGTGCATCAGCATCAAGGACTATCGCTCCGTCACCAACACGAGGCGCAACGCTTGAATCCGCCACTCGTCCGACGAACGGGAAAGCCCCGCGCACAATCATTTCTGCGAATCGGTCAAAGATCTCTAGGTACGTGCGTTCAAGTTCGCCAGGCTGACGACCAGTGTGTTGCGACCATTCGCGAGTTAGTACCGCAATCACTTCGCCCTCGAACTGCACAGGAATCGCCATCATCCGGCAATCTTCGACAACGCCCTGAATGAATATCTCGCCTTCACATGGCGCTCCACTCTTCATGGCTGCGCCCAACAGTGGGCGTTCAACGCTTGAAGTCTGTGAGCCCACCCAGTCAGCCAGGTACAGGGTCTGGCCAGTCGCTGCGCGCACTTGAGCCAGCACAAGCCAGTTGTCACCTTCAACGGGCACATACATCAGCAGGTCGGCAAAGCTCACGTCTGCGAGCATTCCCCACTCACTTGCCAGATTGACGAGATGACCGATCTGTTCTTTCGACAGGTCTGTGTGCTGGCGAGCTAGTTCACCAATGGTTGTCATAGGCAATCCCTTCCGGGTGCCAGTCTTGCCTACCAGCCTTGGCTGGTGGTGTCTCTCTTAGTCGCCGAAGCCAATACGGCGTTCTGCGTCGGTCGACCCGATTTCCACATATGCAATTTTTGCCGATGGGATCGCAATGTCTTTGCCCTTTTTGTCGGTGATCCACAACGTTGTTGTTTCACCTTTCAAGGCGGCATCTACAGATTTCTTCAATGCCTCGCGAGCCTTGGCGTCGTCTTCTACCTCGATGGCGATTTCACGGGGGGCTTGTGTGATTCCGATGCGAATGTCCACTGTGATGTCCTGGTTCTACTTTTGGTGATTACTAGTTGTCGTATCGCGGGCGACCGGCGCCTTCACGGTACAGGTCAGACCATCTTCAAGCCTGCGCTGAAAATTTTCTTTGGCTTCATAGCCACAATTTGTGCCGCTAATGCGTGAAAAGCAGCCCCTGCTTCTGACTCTGGCGCGATAGCGGCGATGGGATGACCATCGTCTCCCCCTTCGCGCAATTGCGTGACAAGAGGAATCTGAGCCAAAAGTGGCACTTCAAGCTCGGCAGCAAGGTCAGCACCGCCACCAGAACCAAACAGTTCGTAGCGCTTGCCATCATCGCCGGTGAACCATGACATGTTCTCAATAACTCCGCGAACAGTGAGGTTGACTTTCTTTGCCATTGCAGCAGACAAGCGTGCAACTTTCTGCGCAGCTTCTTGAGGCGTTGTAACAACAAACACTTCTCCGCGTGGCAAGTACTGGCTAAGACTCAACGCAATGTCGCCCGTGCCTGGTGGCATATCGATCAGCAAGTAATCAGGTTCATCCCAGAACACGTCTGTCAGGAATTGTTCGAGAGCTTTGTGCAACATTGGTCCGCGCCAAATAACTGCTTCACCTTCAGGCACGAAATACCCAATAGAAATGCAACGAACTCCGTAGTTCTCTGGAGGCAACAACATGCCGTCAATCACAACTGGGTCGCGCTCTGCACCAAGCATGCGCGGAATTGAATAGCCGTAAATGTCTGCGTCAACGATTCCGACCGTGTGGCCACTAGCCGCAAGAGCAACTGCAAGGTTTGTGGTGACGCTGCTTTTTCCTACGCCACCTTTGCCTGAAGAAATCAACAACACGCGAGTAGTGGAATCTTTTGCAGCAAACGGCACGGCGCGACCTTCTGCGTGACCATGCGCTTGGTTGCTGCCAGCAGTCGCGCCTGGGGTGCCATTCAGCATGGTGCGTACGTTCTGTCGTTGCTCGTCAGTCATAACGCCAAAGTTGATGCTGACGCCCGCGCCATTCACAAGAGGTGTCAAAGCATTTGTCACGAGATTCGTGATTTCATTGCGCATCGGACATCCGGCCACGGTCAAAGTGATCGTGAGTGACACGCCTTGGCTAGAAACCGCGATGTCATGCACCATGTCAAGATCAACGATTGAACGGTGCAATTCGGGGTCTTCGACGGGGCGAAGGGCCTCGATAACTTGGTCAATTGTTGCTGTGGGCATGGGGACTCCGATGGATGGGGGATTTTGCACTACGGCCATAGGTA
>CAIZMV010000224.1 GCA_903934195.1 uncultured Acidimicrobiaceae bacterium
ATACACACGCTTGCCTTCAACACCGAAACGATCAATAAGTGCAGCTTCACCCACTGTCAGCAATGCACCGCATGTACCAAGACCTAAGCGTTGAAACAGATCAACAGTGTCAGCCGTAATGCCGCCCACCCGAGATAGTGATGCCACGGGCAATGCTGCAATGAACTCAGCAGCAATAGCAGTATCAATAACGCAGGGGTGTTGACGCGACACCGCTAAGTGGGCTGCAGCAAGTGCTGCAAAACGCGAATCAGCAATACCCACCCCAAAAGCGGAACCCATGTTGGTATCAAGACAGATCTGATGCAGTTTTTGGGCAACAGTGTTATCGCCGCCGAAGTAACGCGATGGGCCACGCGCTGACAACACAATGGTGCCAATGTCTTGCACTTCAACAAGCGGCGACAGCGCAGTGACCGCACGCACCACATGTTCAAAAGTGCGAAATGCGTGTTCTTCACCCAAGTGACCATGTTCTTGCATCCAATGCGGAAACACCACGGCAATAGAGCGACTCATGAAATACCTGGCAATTGCACCGTGCATGAACGGTGTGCATACACGCGACGCCCTGATGCAGACACTTCCACTGTGCGTGACCTGGCATGAGTATCAAACTGCCAATCAACAGTGCGTGCACTAAACGATGCATCGAGAGAGAAACCACCAGAATTTCCCAACACGAACAACACAGCCCCTTGCGCTTTCACACGCGTAGCAATGCGCCGTGCTTCAGACTGTGAACACACAGGCGATGACACTGCAACAAGATCAACACCGTCGACCAACGCACCAACTACTGGCGACATGACAGACGATGTGTTGTCTCCGGTTACACACAACGTGCGATGCAACGCCACGCCATGTTCGTATGCAGACATCAGACCAGCAGTAGGCATGTTGACCATTGCAAACCACGAACCAGCAGTAGTGGCCGCGGCAACAAGACCAAACAACAACGATGTAGCGGCATCACCAGTGCAGCCATATATGTAACCGCGCTCGAGACCTGCGGCTGGCAATAACGGTGCTAACTGCGAAGCAACTGCAATAGGACCAAACCCGCTGGCGACATGGGCGTGCATTCGTTCAGCAAATTGCACACCTGTTTCCACGCCTGCAATGCGCATGCCTGCAAGTTCTTCAAAAGCGACGCGTCCCATGGGGCCAGCGTAGCGAACATATGTTCGATGGTTTCAGGGGGCTCCCCTGTGCCGACCTACTTGGCGGCGAGACGGGCGCGGGCGTTACGGCTGCGCTCGAACAAATGTGGCGGAATGCGAGGGTCTTCACCAGCTGGTGCAGCCGAATCTCCACCAGATGATGCAGCCGGAGCTACCTCTGCTGGCATCGATGCAAGAAGTTCTTCAAGTGTTGGAGGCACCATGCCTGGCTTCCAGTACTGGTACAGATCACGGACAATCTCATTAAGACTTGCCTGCGAAGCACCCGCCTCAAGCGACGCGGTAATGCAATTGCCGTACACGTGAACCCAAGACACATGGCCAGCTTCAAAGAAACGACGGGCGATGACCGCAGCAGGGCGAGGACCCTTTGCTTCGGCGGCACTAGTAAAGCGCTCGTGACCCATGCCCGTGAGAGAGCGATTGGTCTCAAACCGCACAATGGTGGACTCGCCACCAGCTTTTTGTTCTACTGCCACAAGCTGTCCCATAGGACTCCACGCTAGTCAATTCCCACCTGCCTTCGCCCATCAATCGACATCCCGATAATGTCAAGGAAAGACAGAGCGACCCGATCGGGTCCGACTAAGGGGTAACCACACCATGGCCGACATCACCATCGCAGAATTTGAAAAAGAAGCACTTGCCTTCCTTGAAGCAAACGCAGAGCGCCGTGTGGCTGAAAAAGCATTCGTATGGGGCGAAGGCGCAGACACCTTCTATCGCGAAAAAGATCGTGAACAAGAAGCTGCTAACGCTGAAGAAGCGAAAGTTTGGCGTAACAAGAAATTCACAGCTGGCTTCGGATGGATAACTGGACCAAAGAAGTTTGGCGGCCGTGAACTTCCCGCTTCATACGATCGTTTGTACAACCAACTCGAAGTGCAATTCCGTGTTGCTGACCAGAGCTGCTTCACTATCGGTCTTGGCATGGTTGCTCCGACAATCCTTGCGCACGCAACTCCTGCAGCTCTTGACTTGTACGTCAAGCAAATGTGGAGCGCCGAAATCATCGGTTGCCAATTGTTCTCAGAGCCAGGTGCAGGTTCTGACCTTGCATCACTCACCACAAAAGCCGTCAAAGACGGTGACGAGTGGATCATCACCGGTCAGAAAGTATGGACCTCAGGTGCGCACTACTCAGACATCGGTGAAATCATCTGCCGTACCGACTGGGATTTGCCAAAGCACAAAGGCCTCACTGGTTTCATTGTCGACATGAAAGCACCTGGCGTTGAAATTCGTCCGCTCAAGCAGATGACTGGTGGCGCAAGCTTCAACGAAATCTTCTTCAACGAAGTGCGCGTACGCGATGACCACCGTCTCGGTGACATCAACAATGGCTGGAACGTCGCTCTCACAACTCTCATGAACGAGCGCGCAGCAATTGGCAGCGGTAACTCTGGCGACAACAACTTGCTCACTCGCGTGATTGCAATGGTGAAGCATTATGGACTCGACAAAGACCCGCTCATTCGCGTGCAACTTGCAGACATCGTTCTGAACTACCGCATTGCAGCTATGAACTCTCAGCGCACAGCAGCATCTGCCAAGGCAGGAAAGCTTCCTGGACCTGAAGGTTCAGTTGGCAAGATGGTGTTGGTAAACAACCAAGCTCGTCTTGTGAAGTTCGTGTCACATGTTCTCGGACCAAAGCTCATCGCAGACAGCGGCGAGTGGGGCACCTACGCATGGTCAAACTTCGTACTTGGAGCACCTGGCCTTCGTATTGCTGGTGGATCAGACGAAGTGATGCGCAACATCGTTGGTGAGCGCGTGCTTGGTCTTCCAAAGGACATGGGCATCGACTCTGTGTCTCCATTCAAAGACATCAAAGTTTCCTAAAACTCTGGTCGCGTTAGCGATTATCTAGATACCCAAGTTCCACGACTTGCGATGCAAGTCAGTAACTCCGTGAATTTTTATTGCATCAGTGTGTACTGCTGCGCCATAACCCTTGTTGCCGCTCCATCCGTAGTG
>CAIZMV010000225.1 GCA_903934195.1 uncultured Acidimicrobiaceae bacterium
CAGCCTCAATTCCTGCACGAATTGTTTCTGCCATGTATGCACTTGCGACAAGGGCTAACGGAACTGCGCCTTGAAGGTATGGGTTCGGCCAACGCCAGCCGGTTGCGATGGGAATACCAAATCCAAGAATTAAAAGAGTGACGAGGAGTGGAATACCACGGAAGATCTCGATGTATGTTGCTGCAAACCAGCGATACGGGCGAACGGTACTGAGGCGCATGAGCGCGAACAACAAACCAAAAGAAAGCCCGCCCGCGAAGCCCAAAATGGTGAATATAAGTGTGTTCTTTCCAGCGCTGAGAAGAATGTCTGGGAACTGTTCAACCACAATGTCCCACTTGAACATGGCGCCTTGTAGTCGACCCCAATCAACAACAAGAGCCACAGCCAACAGGGCGACTACAGAAAGTACATACACGGCTATACGCCTGTATTTCGCCTTCTTGCGCTTGCTGATGGCCATGGCTCTCAGAGGTTGTTATAGGTAATGGGAAGTGACCGAGTGAGGCCTATCCGAAGTACTTCTTGAAGATTCCGTCGTATACGCCGTTAGCACGGAATTCTGTGAGGCTTTCGTTGATTGCTTTCACAAGCTCAGTGTTATCTTGCGAAGCTGCGAAACCGTACTTCTCTGATTCCGTATCGAACTTGATTGATACTGCAGAAGTACCCATTTTCGTTGCACGGAATGCATTGATTGGGAAGTCCTGAAGAACTGCATCAACTTGCTTTGACTCAAGAGCCAAGAACATTGCTGCTGCATCATCGAATGACTGAATCTTTGCATCAGGTGCATTGGCCTTTGCGTACTCTTCACCAGTTGTTCCGGTTTGTACTGCAATGGTCTTTCCACTAAGTGATGCAAGTGAGTTCAATGCGTCTTTGTCTTCTGTGCGAACAAGAAGTGACTGGAATGAATCGAAGTAACCATCGGTGAACGCAGCGTTAGCGGCGCGCTCTTCAGTGATTGTCATCGATGATGCAACTACGTCACATGTACCAGCTTTTGGAGCCAACCAAATGCCGTCGAACGGTTGAACAGTAACTTCAAGAGCAAGTCCGTAGCGCTCTGCGACTGCACGCATGATGTCCATGTCGAATCCGGTCCAGGTGCCATCTTCGCTCTGGAATTCGAATGGCTCGTATGGAGCATCTGAACAGACAGTCAACTTGCCTTCGGCAATTGGTGTGAATGTCAGTTCCTGTGTTGCAGCACCTGCTGCAGCAGTTGTGTCAGATGATGAATCGCTGCCGCCGCATGAAGCGACAATGAATGAAAGTGCTGCAAGCGATGCAAGCAGACGGGTGGTACGTGCCATGGTGACTCCTAGGGGTGTCGTTGGAAATGTTTCTACGACCTTAGACCAGGACGAGGCATGACCTTCAAGGTGACCTGAAACACCCAATGAAGAAGGCAATTGGGAAGGTCAGGTGACCGTGATGATTACGGTTTCATGGCCCTTAACCGTGCACGTGGCCTCAAATATGCCGGTCCGCTTGAAGGTGTATCGGCCAGTCTCACCAGGCCTCAATACGAGGAAGGTATAGGTATGGGTCGCAATGTCGTTGTTTGTGACCTCAAGCGTGTCACCAACTTTTACTTTCAAATCGCTCGGAAGTGGATCCTCAACAGCACTGCCAGCAGCTACTGCAGCCGCCGTACCTTTTGTGATGGTGTACGAATACACGTGATGTGAAGGACGACCCATCAGGACGACGACCAACACCACCGGAAGGACAACAATCAAGAGAATGACTGCAATCCATCCGGCGGTAGGTCGCTGCTGCTCGCCAGCATCTGGCTCAATTGAGCTGGTCAGGGAGCATCCTCAAGAACAGGCACTTCGACAACCACTGCACCGGCCTTTGTGAACGTGAGAGTAACTTTGATTGATTCACCAGTAAGCAGTGGCTTCACCAGTTTCATCAACATGACGTGGTAGCCGCCTGGCTTGAGTTCAAGAGGCGTTCCGGCTTTCACGTCAATGTGATCGACTTCTTTCATTGTCATCGCTGACGAATCCATCGTGGTGCTCGGTGATCCAGCCATAGTCGATGCAGTTGACATTCCGTTATCTACTGGAACCATCTCATGAATTTGAGCCATAGCTGCAACGCTTGAATCAACCATTGCACTAACAAGTGAGTCATCTGTGTCGCTGTTGATTGTTAAGTACGCTGCGCCCATGTCTGTTGCAGCGGGGCTGGTGCGGGCCCATTGGCCAGACACGGTGATAACTGGTGTTGGTGGCGTAGTTGCAATGGTTGTGTCTGAAGCAGAATCACTCCCACCGCAAGAAACAAGTGTTGAGAGCCCAATAGCTAGGAATGCTCCTAGTACGAGGCGGGGTGTTTTGTTTTTCATGTTGTCTACTTTCTTTCTGTAAGGAGATTTTTTAGATCGTGCGCCATCGAAATGGAGTCGAGACCAAATGGCCATTCCACAACGACATTGCCTGTGGAATCAACGACGTATGCAGTGCCGCCGTGAACAACTTGTATCTCGCCATCGACTTTTGTGAC
>CAIZMV010000226.1 GCA_903934195.1 uncultured Acidimicrobiaceae bacterium
AGACTCATCACAACACATTCACTGTGCCAGCCAGGCCTACCTTCGCCCCATGGTGAAGACCACGATGGTTCACCAGGCTTTGAGAACTTCCACAGTGCAAAGTCTGATGGGTGACGCTTATTGCTTGCACCGAACACTTCACGATCGCCACCACCACTGAGCATGTCGTCAAGACTTTGATGCGCAAGTAGCCCGTAGTCAGGAACACTCGCAATGCTGAGATACACACCGTCATCAGTGACATAGGCCTTATCAGCTGTTACCAAAGTGTTGATCATGTCGACCATGCTCTGAACGTATTCAGTGGCGTGCGGAACATCTGTTGGCCGGATAACGCCCAGTTTGCCCATGGCTTCAAACCACACGGATTCGCACTTGTGAGTGATGTCTGCCCACGGGCGACCTTCTGTATTGGCGCGCTCGATGATCTTGTCGTCAATATCGGTGATGTTCGAGACAAGGCGTACGGACAAGCCGGTCCAGGTGAGGTACCGGCGCAGGATGTCATAGACCAAGGTGGCGCGGCCATGACCCAAATGGGGCGGCCCATAGACGGTTGGACCACATAAATAGATGCTGACCGACCCCGGCTGGCGCAGTGCCAGAGGTTTCACGCTTTGCGTGGCGGTGTCGTAGAGGTTCAGCACTCTGACAAGCCTACGATTTAAGACCTATGTCCGGTGTCCCTGAGAAGCCCTCCCTCGAAAATGTTGAGCCAAAGTGGATCGAGGCATGGAACCAGAACGCCACCTACTCCTTCGACAGGTCGGCTACCCGGGACAATGTCTTTTCTATTGACACGCCACCGCCCACGGTCAGCGGTTCCTTACATATGGGGCATGTGTTCTCCTATACCCACACAGACACAGTTGCTCGTTTCTGGAGAATGCGCGGCAAGAGCGTGTTTTACCCGATGGGCTGGGATGACAATGGCTTGCCAACAGAGCGACGCGTTCAGAACTACTACGGCGTGTCATGTGATGCTTCAGTCGCGTATGTAGCCAACTTCCAGCCACCGTTTCGCGGCGACCCACCAAAGGATCATCGTGCAGTTCCTATCTCGCGACCGAACTTCATTGAGTTGTGCGAAGAACTGACAGCAGAAGACGAAAAAATCTTTGAGGATTTATTCCGTCGACTTGGGCTATCAGTCGACTGGTCATTGTTGTACACCACCATCGAAGACCGCTCACGCCGTGCAAGCCAACGTGGCTTCTTGCGCAACCTTGCTCGTGGTGAGGCGTATACGCAGGAAGCGCCAACGTTGTGGGACGTTGATTTTCGTACTGCAGTTGCTCAAGCAGAGTTAGAAGATCGCGATCGTCCTGGCGCGTATCACACCATTGCATTTCATAAGGCAGACGGTTCTGGTGACGTACTAATTGATACAACACGCCCGGAACTACTGCCTGCATGTGTCGCGCTTGTTGCACACCCTGATGACCCGCGCTATCAGCCGCTATTCGGAAAAACTGTTCGTACACCATTGTTCAATGTTGAAGTACCTGTGTTTGCGCATCCGCTTGCGCAGATTGACAAGGGCACAGGTATTGCAATGTGCTGCACATTCGGCGACCTGACTGACGTCAT
>CAIZMV010000227.1 GCA_903934195.1 uncultured Acidimicrobiaceae bacterium
TCGACGACCATAAAGGTCAGACAATTTCCCGAGAAGGGGAGTGCTGATTGCTGACGTAACGATGTATGCGGTTCCGACCCAGGCAAAACTTTCGAAAGCATTGAACTGACCAGTGATAGTGGGAAGAGCGGTGGCGATGATTGAGGTTTCGAGGTTTGCCAGCATGACGGCAAGTGCCAGGGCGCCAAGAACGATCCACAATCTCTTGTTAGTGAATCCGGGAACCAGTGTCTCTGTAGCCATGTTTTCACCGTACCCCTCGGGTGGTGTCTGGGGTCACACGGAGCACAAAGCGGGTTATTTCACATATTTCAATTGCCGCATACGCTTTAGGGGTGACGACTGAATGGCTGCGACCAACTGAGAATGGCGCCGAGCGTTGTTGGTGGCCAGGTGATGATGAGCAGTACATCAACTATCACGACACCGAGTGGGGCCGCCCCGTTACTGATGACACTCGACTGTTTGAAAAACTCTGCTTAGAAGGATTTCAAGCCGGGTTGTCGTGGCTCACCATCTTGCGTAAGCGCGAGAACTTTCGCGCGGCATTTCATGCATTCGACATGGACGAGGTTGCCCGTTTCTCTGAGCGTGACATCAATCGTCTGTTGGAAGATGCAGGCATTGTTCGACACAGAGGAAAAATTGAAGCAACGATAAACAATGCAGGCCGTGCTTTGGATCTGATTGATGAAACCGGTTCGTTGTCGGACTTCATTTGGGGTTACGCACCAGACGTGCCCTTTGGTCGTGATGGTGAAGCATCACACGCATCTGGTGTGGCTTCTATTTCGCCTTCCGCGACGGCGTTGTCAAAGGACTTGAAAAAACGTGGTTGGAAATTTGTTGGCCCAACCACTGTGTATTCATTCATGCAGTCAATGGGTTTGGTGAATGACCATGTTGACGGATGCCTAGCTCGCAGTGATTGTGAAACTGCGCGTGCATCAATTGTCACTGCACGAAAGTAATTAGCTACGAGGATTCAGAAGATCTTCGGCGTTCTGACGCACTTGCCAGTCTTTATCTTCCAGTGCGCGTTGTAATGCAGCGTCAACTTCATCACCTTCAAATGGTGCAAGTGCCAAAATGGCGCGCCGACGCACAGCAGGTTTGTCTGAACATGCAGCAAGAATTGCGGGCAGTCCGCGTTCATCACCAAGTGAACCAAGTGCGGCGGCACATGCCTCACGAACTACGGCTTCACTATGCGATGTGGTGCGATCAATGAGGGTCTCAATTTCAACATCACTTGCCGGTGTGCGTTCACCAACGCACCACGCAGCCATCTCGGCCACAAAGACATCTGAGTCATCAATGCATTGATGCACATTGACAGAAGAAAATGGAACAGCCAGTTCCACAGCAGTGCGTCTGGTCTCGATATGCGAATCCTGAATAAACGGAGCAAGAATTTCGGCAGTTAACGTGCCGATGCGTGCGAGGGCTCGCAATGCACGTGCGCGAACAGTGCCATCTTCGTGGTGCAACGCTTCGAGCGCAACTGAGGAATCTCCAGAAAACCCGGCCGCGATGACATCAAATCGAAAGCTATCTGTCATAGCGGATTAGGCCCGAAGGAGCCCACCCACAAATTCGAA
>CAIZMV010000228.1 GCA_903934195.1 uncultured Acidimicrobiaceae bacterium
CACTCCGTGGGAACAAAACTTCATCAGACTCTTTGGCAAGGAGGTCTCTGAACCTCGCCTTTCCACTTGGCACGCCGAGGCAGATCTGCCGTATACGTACTCTGGGGTACCTCGCACACCTCACCCCTGGAAAGAGCCTCTGTCATCCCTACGAACCGCCTGTGAAGCCCACACAGGTCAGTCGTTCAATGGGGCCCTACTGAATCTGTACAGAACTGGCCTAGACGCCATGGGCTGGCATTCAGACGATGAAGCAGTCAACGGCCCTAACCCAGTCATCGCCTCGATCAGTTTGGGCGCAGAGCGCAGATTCGATTTTCGTCATAAACAATCGCGCGAGATGATTTCGGTGGTTCTGCCCCATGGGTCCTTGCTTGTTATGTCGGGCGCATGCCAGACCTTTTGGCTTCACCGAATCGCAAAAACCACGCGCCAGACCGAGCCGCGCATCAACGTAACTTTTCGTACTCTCTGGCGTTAAACAGAAACGTTTTGTGCAAGAATTTTCTGATGAACAACAACATCGGTTCCATTCTCACCAAGCGCACGCTCCTGAACCCCACCAACGAAGCACTTTTTGATGTTGCTCAGGGAGTCCGTTTTTCATTTGCGGAACTGAACGACAAAACTAATCAAGTCGCCAACGGCTTGCTGTCACTTGGTGTTCGCAAAGGCGACCGTGTTGCATTGCTAATGATGAACTGTCATGAATTTGTCACATCATTCTTTGCTATCGCGAAAATTGGCGCAGTAATCGTGCCACTGAACTGGCGACTTGTTCCTGACGAACTTGAGTTCATCGTGAAAGATGCAGGTGCAACTGTGCTCATTTCAGGTTCCGAGTTCGACGCAGCTGTTTCTGAACTGCATTCTCGTGGCAACCGCACGGACGTGAATCATTGGGTGCGCGTTGGCAATACAGATTCATCGCCTTCGTTTGTACAGCCCTTTGATTCGATTGTGAACCCGCAGCCAACAACCGAGCCAGAGATCACAGCATCTGATGATGACTTGCTCTACATCATGTACACCTCAGGTACTACTGGTCTTCCTAAAGGCGTCATGCACACGCACAGCACCCAGATGGCGGCCCTCATAACGCTTAACGCGACAAATGATTTCAGTATCGGCGATCGCTACTTGAATCCGATGCCTCTATTCCACGTGGGTGCTCTAACGCCGGCCATTGCAGTTGCCTATCGCGGTCTGGCTCACATTCTCATGCGTGCTTTTGACCCGAACGCCATTTGGACTTTGGTAAAAGAAGAACGAATCAATATTGCGTTGCTAGTACCTGCCATGTTGGGTGCATGCCGAATGGTCTACGACCCATCCATTCATGATCATTCCACTCTGCGCTGGTTCCTCAGTGGAGCAGCCCCAGTGCCCAAGTCGCTCATTGAGGCTTACCAGACAATGGGAATTGATATCCATCAGGTGTATGGCTTGACTGAAACATGTGGGCCAGCATGCACCACAACACCGGAAGATGCCATCCGTAAAGCAGGCTCTACAGGAAAAGCCTATTTTCATACAGACGTCAAGATTGTTAACCCCGACGGAACCACTTGCAAAACCGATGAAGCTGGTGAACTTCTCGTGCGCGGTGACCACATCATGACGGGCTACTGGAATAGGCCAGACGCCACTGCGGACTCCATAAAAGACGGTTGGCTCTATACCGGCGACATCGCACTTGTTGATGACGAAGGCTTCATCTGGATTCAAGACCGCCTAAAAGACATGATTATTTCTGGCGGCGAGAATGTGTATCCGGCCGAAGTTGAGAACGTCATTCTCGGTCATCCCGGAGTCGCTGACGTTGCAGTTATTGGGGTCCCATCAGACAAATGGGGCGAAACTGGTCTTGCTGTCATCGTTAAGAAAGATGCAGCCGTAACAGAGGCCGACATCATCGCACATTGCGATGGAAAATTGGCCCGCTTCAAAATGCCTGGTGGAATTCGTTTTGTTGATGTCATCCCACGAAACGCTTCAGGAAAAGCCCTAAAGCGCGACCTACGGATTCAATTCCCTACGTTGTAAACCATAAGAGCTGCTGCTCGAAGTGTTCATCAATTTAGTTGACTTGCTTGTCGCGGCCTTCCCAGTACGGCGCACGCAATTTGAACTTTTGCAATTTTCCTGTTGCGGTACGAGCCAACTCGTCTCGGAACTCGATTCGCTTCGGACACTTATAACCAGCAAGTTTCGTTTTCACATACGTAATCAATTGATCTTCCGTCAATGATGAACCTGGAGTCTTTACAACAAGCGCAAGCACTGCTTCTCCCCACTTGTCGTCTGGCACTCCAATGACAGCAACTTCTGATACCTCTGCATGAGAAAACACTGCATCCTCCACTTCGATCGATGAGACGTTCTCTCCGCCAGAAATAATCACGTCTTTCTTTCGGTCAGCAATAGTGATGAAACCGTATTCGCCCTCTGAACCGCCATCGCCTGTATGGAACCAACCGTCGACAATGGCCTTCGATGTTTCTTCTGGCTGTTCCCAATACCCAGACATCACAACGCTGCCCCGGG
>CAIZMV010000229.1 GCA_903934195.1 uncultured Acidimicrobiaceae bacterium
CCCGCTAGTCCGTATCATTAGCAGTCGCACTCCTCGAGTGCTAATCCCCGGACCGGGTCACCGGTCCTACTTCTCGGAGGAACATTATGAACCTGAAGCCACTCGATGACCGCATCGTTGTCAAGCCAAGCGAAGCAGAGCAGACCACTGCTTCTGGTCTCGTCATTCCAGACACTGCAAAAGAAAAGCCACAGCAGGGCACAGTGCTCGCAGTTGGTCCTGGTCGCTGGAGCGACGATGAGGGCAAGCATTTCGCACTCGACGTAAAAGTCGGCGATGTTGTTCTGTACAGCAAGTACGGCGGCACAGAAGTAACACATGGTGGAGACGATCTTTTGATCCTCACCAGCCGTGACGTTCTTGCAATCGTCGGAAAGTAGTCCACAACATGGCTAAGCAATTGAAATTTGGCGACGAAGCTCGCCGCGCACTTGAAGCAGGAGTCAACAAGTTGGCTGATGCTGTCAAAGTGACGCTCGGACCAAAGGGACGCAACGTTGTCCTCGACAAGAAATTCGGTGCACCCACCATCACTAACGACGGTGTGTCCATTGCGAAAGAAGTCGAACTCGACGATCCGTTCGAAAACATGGGTGCGCAACTTGTTAAAGAAGTAGCAACCAAGACCAACGATGTTGCCGGTGACGGAACAACAACAGCAACAGTTCTTGCTCAGGCAATGGTGCAACACGGCATGCGCAACGTCGCTGCTGGTGCAAACCCAATGGGTTTGAAGCGCGGCATGGAAAAAGCAGTAGCTGCAGCAGTTGAGTCAATCAAGGGTCAGTCAAAAGAAGTTGACGACAAGGGCGACATCGCCAGCGTTGCAACTATCTCTGCAGCTGATGCAACCATTGGTGGCGTCATCGCTGATGCAATCGACAAAGTCGGCAAAGACGGCGTTGTAACAGTTGAAGAAAGCAACACCTTCGGTATCGAGCTTGAATTCACTGAGGGTATGCAGTTCGACAAGGGTTACTTGTCTCCATATTTCGTTACGGACCAAGAGCGTCAAGAAGCAGTTATCGAAGAGCCGTACATCTTGTACTACGCATCAAAGATTTCTTCAGTCCAGTCATTGTTGCCAGCTCTTGAAGCTGTCATGAAGACAGGCCGTGCGCTTCTTATCATCGCTGAAGATGTTGAAGGCGAAGCCTTGGCAACACTTGTTGTCAACAAGATCCGCGGAACATTCAACTCAACAGCAGTGAAAGCTCCTGGTTTTGGTGATCGTCGTAAAGCAATGTTGCAAGACATGGCAGTTCTTACTGGTGGCCAAGTCATCAGCGAAGAAGTTGGCCTCAAGCTTGAGAACGTCACACTTGACTTGTTGGGACGCGCAAAGCGCATCATCATCACCAAAGACGCAACCACCATCGTTGATGGTGCTGGCGACAAGGCAGAAGTTGCTGGCCGCATTAGCCAGATCAAAGCCGAAATCGACAACACCGATTCCGATTGGGACCGCGAAAAGCTTCAAGAGCGCCTTGCCAAGTTGGCCGGCGGTGTTGCAGTTATCAAGGTTGGCGCTGCTACTGAAGTAGAACTCAAAGAGAAGAAGCACCGCATCGAAGATGCAGTGTCAGCAACTCGTGCAGCAATCGAAGAAGGCGTCGTCGCCGGTGGCGGTACAGCTCTTCTTCGCACGCGTGCATCTGTTCTTAAAGTTGTTCAGAGCCTTGAAGGCGACGAAGCTACTGGTGCTCGCACTGTGTACGAAGCACTTGTTGCTCCGGCTAAGCACATTGCAGACAACGCTGGCATGGAAGGTTCCGTTGTTGTTCAGCGCGTTGAATCTGAAAAGGGCAACATTGGTCTCAATGCTGCAACAGGCGAATACGTCGACCTTGTTGCTGCTGGCATCATTGACCCTGCGAAAGTCACGCGCGCTGCATTGCAGAACGCAGCTTCCATTGCTTCATTGGTAATGACCACCGAGTGTCTTGTGGCTGATAAGCCTGACAAGAACGCCCCATCAATGGGTGGCGGCGGAATGCCTGGTGGAATGGGAATGATGTAATTCCCCTTTCGGAATAAAAACATTTCAGGGTGTGTTACACCCAGAGCCTCCCGTTGATGGCCCGGACCTTTTGGTCCGGGCCATCAATATTTCTACGGCGTACTCTGTACCCATGAAACAACGAACCAAAGGCATGTGGCTGGTACAGCTATTTGAATATGCCATTGGTTTCGCACTCGCCATGTCGGCGGCGAACTCTGTTAGCCCAGCCGCTCTTGCTGTTGTTGCTATTGCCATCATCGTGAATGCCGCAATCTCTACTGGGTCTCTAGCGGCCTTCCATGTTCTGAAGCCACACGCTCACCGTGCAGTCGGTATTGGCATTGCTGTCAGCGCGCTCGTTATCGCAGCCGTTACTCCCTTAGAGCTCGCGTCTCGACTAACACTTGTCCTAGCGGCGCTGACACAGGGCTTTGTGTCGGTACGCTTCGGGCATGGCTTTCGAACGACCAGCACCAGACCTCAATAAATTGATCACCGCATGGGACCTTTTTGAAAAAGGCGAAGAGATGCCAGGACGCGTTCTCGCGAACCTAAAGACAGCCGGACTTGCTGAAATTCTTGCTGAACTCAAATCATCTGGTTGGACTCCTACAGCATCGTGAGTCAACGACGCGGAGGTAATCAAAACATCCCGCGCCCCGATAATTGGCGTCTCGGCGACATTCCTGAATGGATGAACCGAGATTTCTCTGTTCTTAACGACATAGATGAAATCAGTCGCCGTCTGCACCTTCATGTTGCTTCAGACCAACCTGCAAATCTTGACTTGAAACAAGAGTGGGTTGCAACATCCAGACCATCGGCTGTTCTTATGCCGCTACTCGTCACGAATGACGGACCATCGGTGTTGCTCACCCGCCGTGCTGATCATTTACGCAGCCACAAAGGAGAAATCTCTTTTCCTGGTGGTCGTATGGAACCAAATGAGACTCCACATCAAACTGCGCTGCGTGAAGCTCATGAAGAAGTTGCATTGCCTCATGACGTTGTCACCATCATCGGAACGCTTGAACCAATTGCCACCTTTGTTAGCAACAGCCACATCACGCCTGTCGTTGCTTTAGTAAATGGTGAACCCGAATTGCGTGCAGACCCTGGTGAAGTAGCGCGCATCATGACCGTGCCGTTGCATAATCTTGCTCGCCAAGACACGTACCGAAATGAATGGTGGTCAACAGACCGCGGCGACATCAATATTCATTTCTTTGAACTAGATGATGAAACCGTGTGGGGTGCGACAGGGCGACTGTTACACCAACTGATTGACGTAATCACTACGCCCTAAGTTATGGCGTACCAAAACTGCGCACAGCTCGGAAGTATGTTTCAGCCCATGCCAAACACTGCACCTTCGTCAGTCGAAGTTTTGATGTGCAGCTGGCACGTGCGTCTTTTCTGAATTGCTCGTCGATACGAAGGCGTAGTGCCTGGCTCCACACGCGACCATTTCTGAACCGACTCATGTTGCGGTATCCGAAATCATGCCGCCGACACGCATTGTAGAAGTCAAAACTTCGGCCGGTGCTCTGCACTATCGGTGCCGAACAACCATCAGTGGTCCAATCGAGCCGCACGTCGTGCTCAGGGGAATCAGTAATTGCTACAAAGGCCGGCAATGCGGTGCGAAACAACAGAGTCTCAGCAACTGATTGAGCCGAGGGGAGAGGAAGTGGGGTTACCGAGAGTCCCGCGGCAACAACGAGAGAGCACAAGATCGACATGCGCACCTCCTTTGCTCACCATGTGTGCGCCACCCCTAATTTCGGGAAATTTGTCTTGGCCTTGTATTCCGAGATTTGTCAGGATATCCTGACTGAGTGTCACCAGTTCTCCAGTTCAAATCAGGAACGTCACCACTTGACGACTTGCGTGAACTGAAAAAAGTCGAGGCCGAAATTGATCAGGTTCGTTGTGATCTGGTCAGAGATGCCCGTAACAAGGGAGCAACCTGGGAACAGGTGGCACAAGCGCTCGGCATGACGAAACAATCCGCGTGGGAATTCTTCACGGAACGTTTTCGAATCGAGCTGTCTCATCGTGTGGAAAAGAACACCGATCTGTCTGAGGATGCAGCAATGCAATTAGCCGTCGAGGAAACAAGAGTTGTTCGTCGACGTCGCACTAAATAACTAGCTAGATCTTTGATGAGGGTCGTGCTTGACACGAATGTCTTTGTGTCTGCCGCTATTCAAAGTGGGGCATCTCATCGGATCATTAAACATCTCATTGGTGAGAACTCTGATGAGCTAATAATTTGTGATGAAATCCTGTCCGAGATACGCGATGTCTTGTTTTCTCGACCACGGCTTCGCAAGTGGATTTCATTAATCGATGCAGAACGATACGTTGAGATGCTTCAGTTGCGTTTCAACTTTGTGCCAAATCCGACTGACGTAATTGCAATCAGCAGGGATAGCGATGACGATTACATCTTGGCTCTCGCGCAAAGAGAAAGAGCAGATTACGTAATCAGTGGAGACAAAGATCTCTTGGTCCTACAGGTTCCTGAGTTTCCTATTCTTACTCCAACAGAGTTTGAAATAGTCCTCAAGACAAATCCCTAGTTGCGGATTGTTTTGAGAAGCAGAGCCATTTCCACGGCGCCCATGGCCGCTTCATCGCCCTTGTTGTCAATGCCTGGGCCGCTGCGGTCAATGGCTTGTTGTTCGGTGTTCAAGGTGAGCACGCCGAACATCACTGGAATGCCAGTCGACATTTGCGCATCTTGAATGCCTTGAGTTGCTGCTTCGCACACATATTCAAAATGTGGTGTGTCTCCACGAATGACGGTGCCCAAGCAAATGATTGCATCAACAGTTCCGGTTTCAGCCAGAACCTTTGCAGCAAGGGGAACTTCAAACGCCCCAGGAACCCAATGTTCCACGATGTCGTTATCGGCAACGCCACAACGCTCAAGTCCGCGCAATGCGCCATCGCGCAATGCAGTCACAATGTGGTCATTGAATCGCGCTGAGACGATGCCAATGCGAAGTCCCTTGCCGTTGAGTTCAGGCATTGCGCCACTTGAACCTGCTCGTGTCATTTGGCTTCTCCTTGCCCGTCGTGCATATCAATATGATGACCCATGCGCTCGCGCTTTGTGCGCAAGTACGCCTCGTTCTCTGGTGTCGGAATTGTGTTCAGTGATACTCGTTCCACAACAGTGAGGCCGTAACCACCAAGACCGCCATACTTTGCGGGGTTGTTTGTCATCAGCTTGAGTTCGCGCACACCAAGGTCTGCAAGTATCTGTGCGCCAATGCCGTATTCGCGACTATCAACTGGCAATCCCAATTCTGTATTGGCATCAACAGTGTCGAAGCCTTCATCTTGCAGTGAGTACGCACGAATCTTGTGGCCAATACCAATGCCACGACCTTCGTGACCACGCAAGTACACAATCACGCCAGCTCCTGCTTCGTCAACCATCTGCATTGCAGTTGCTAGTTGTGGTCCGCAATCGCAACGACGCGAACCGAACACATCACCAGTGAGACATTCGCTGTGAACGCGAACCAAGATTGGCTCTTTTCCAGTGATTGTTCCCTTCACAAATGCAAGGTGCTCAATGTTGTCAATGGTGCTCTTGTATGCAACGCATGTAAACGTGCCGAACTCCGTAGGAACCGATGCTTCGCCCATGCGCTCCACAAGCCGCTCATTGTGTCGGCGGTATTCAATAAGTTGAGCAATGGAAGACAACAGCAAGTTGTGTTCAGCACAGAACGTACGAAGGTCTGGCAGACGCATCATGGTGCCATCGTCATTCTGAATCTCGCAGATCACAGCTGCAGGCTCGCACCCAGCCAAACGTGCCAAGTCAACACCAGCTTCTGTATGGCCTGCGCGCTTCAGTACGCCACCGTTGCGTGCACGCAACGGAAAGATATGTCCTGGGCGAGCAAAAGACTTAAACGTAAGTTTCGGATCTGAAAGTCCACGCAATGTCGCTGCACGATCCGCTGCACTAATTCCTGTGCTTGTTCCTTCAATAAGGTCAACGGTGTCAGTGAACGCTGTGCGTTGGCTTTCTGTGTTCTGTTCAACCATGAGAGGTAGACGCAAATCATCACAGCGCTCATCTGTCAATGGTGCACACACCACACCAGTTGAGTACCGCACAATGAATGCCAGTTTCTCTGCCGTAGCAAACTCGGCAGCCATAATGAAGTCGCCTTCATTTTCGCGGTCTTCATCGTCAACTATGACAACGATTTCACCGCGAGCAATTGCTGCAATTACATCTTCAATGGGGGCAAGGGTGGAATCACTCATGATGTTCCTACTTTCTTTCGTATGGGGTCTAAAACGATTTCTATGTCTGCACCAAGTGCAGTTGCTGATACCAATGTGCAATCAGACAAGGGGAGAGCGTCAGCGCCAACAAATACGCCGGGCGCGCTGTCACTACCGCTCACAATGGGCGCTACGTGGAATACGTACCTATTAATAAGGCATTGTTCGTGGAACGCAGTGGCAACTGTTGCACCACCCTCCACCATCAATTGCAGAACGCCTTCGCCGCCCAATGAATCAAGCAAGTCGTCAAGGTTTCCACTCCACACATCGCATGGTTGCACTTTTGCTGTTCCAGATACTGAACCACTACGTGACAACACAATGCGTCGCGGAGATGCGCCTTCAACATGGCGCACTGTAAGTTCCGGATCATCGGCAACAACAGTTCCAGAGCCCACAACTATTGCGTCGCTCTCTGCGCGTAACTGATGCACACGCACGCGAGCTTCTTCACCAGTAATCCACCTAGGCCCATTCGGAATTGCGGTACGAGCATCAAGAGTGGTTGCCATCTTCAACATCACAAACGGACGACCAGTGCGACGATGATGCAAGTACGGAGCTAACTGTGCCGACACTTCATCTGCCAAAACTTCAGTAACAACTTCAATTCCTGCTGCACGCAAAGCGTCAAAGCCAGTTCCAGCAACATGTGAATCTGGATCCGCAATTGCAGCAACAACACTCGCAATACCCGCAGAAATAATTGCGTCGGTGCATGGCCCTGTGCGACCAGTATGCGAACACGGTTCCAATGTGGAATACAACGTTGCTCCTCGAACGTCACTGCCGCCATTGCGCGCAGCATTCATCGCAACAATTTCAGCATGTGGTCCGCCAGGTGGCTGCGTGGCACCTTCGTACACAGAACCATCAGCACACACAACAACTGCACCAACCCATGGGTTAGGTCGCGCGTGTGTACGCGCGGTGGCAGCCATATGCATGGCACGACGCATGAGCGTCTCGTGATTGGTCATGTTGTGTCCTTGCTCCCATCCGGACTCTTACCGTCGGCCTCAG
>CAIZMV010000230.1 GCA_903934195.1 uncultured Acidimicrobiaceae bacterium
CACCCCAACGGGTGGTTGGCATGGGGAAATGCCGGGCCCATTCTTGACTGCGGCCACAGAACCCCTTGTTGCCGGAGCCCCGGACCTACGCGGAACATGGCGCGCACTAGAAGTCACCATGAATGGCGAACGTGCACCAGAGAACATGCCCATGTGGAAGCACGTGGAGCGTATTGAACAAGTAAGCGATCGCGTCCTTATCACTGCAGGTCATGTCATTCACGACTTCGCCCATGTCGATGGCACTTTCGAAAACGGCTGTCACGACGTTTTGGAAATGGACCTCAAAACACCAATGGTGGTGTCTGCAACTTATGAAGATGGCGTACTGGTATTGCGCCCACAAGGCATCCCAGGTATCGAGGTCAAGCGCTGGCGAGACGGTGAATTCTTGATGTGGGAATACCACGGCGCTTTCTCTATGAAGCTGGAGCGCATAATCTAAAGACCTCACCGAAATGAGGTCGCCCTATGGCGCATCGCGTCACTGCACCAGCTATGCAACGAGCACGTCGCTTGCTCGACCAACGCATCACCCCATTCATAACCAGTGGGGCAATCAACTTCACCGTTACGGCAACGCAAGAGTGGTTCGAATCCCCCGGGTATGACGCAGCAGTTGCATCACCAGTCACGCCGTTCTCCATTGGTTCGAAATGGGGTCAGGCTTGGCACACCCGTTGGTTTCATCTCACTGCGGTGGTTCCACAACATTTAGCCAACGTGAATATTGCCGCGTATGTGGACATTGGTTTCAACGGCCGTGGCGACGGTTTTCAAACTGAAGCTCTTGCGTACATGAATGGGCAAATAGTCCATGCAATCCAGCCAGACCGTCGACTTATTCATCTCGGCGCGCACGATGCCGGAACAGAAATTGACATCTGGGTTGAAGCTGCCGCAACACCAATCATTGCCGGCCACGAATACGGCTATGGGCCTACAACTTTCGGTGACCCCGCAACTGCGCCAACACATTCTGTGTACACATTGCGTGCGGCACAACTAGTTGCATACAACTCTGCAATAAACGACTTAGCAATTGCGCTGCATGCAGTGATTGACCTCTCGATTGATCTGCCCGATAACGCCCCACAGCGAGCTCGCGCCTTTGCAGCCCTTGAACAGTGCGACCTTGCGCTGGATGTAAACGATGTGGCCGGCACTGCTGAAGCGGCGCGTCGCACACTTGATGCAGTATTGGGTGTTGGCAACGGACCATCTGCACACATGATCACCGCAACTGGTCATGCTCATCTTGATACGGCATGGCTATGGCCTATTCGTGAAACACGACGTAAGGCAGTACGCACATTTGCCAACGCTGTTGACTTGTTAACCAAAAATCCAGACGCCGTGTATTGCCATAGCCAAGCGCAGCATTACGCATGGGTGGCAGAAGATGCGCCAGATATTTTCGCTCGGGTAAAAGAACTTGTCCGCGAAGGCCGATGGGAAGTTATTGGCGGCATGTGGGTGGAGACTGATCTCAACTTGCCATCAGGTGAGAGTTTGCTTCGCCAACTGGCACAAGGCCAACGTTCATTCCGTGAATGGTTTGGTGTTACCTGTAGTGGTGCATTCCTGCCAGATGACTTCGGATACCCCGGTTCTCTGCCGCAAATTGTTGCCCATGGTGAATGCAATTGGTTCTTCACACAAAAGCTCAGCTGGAATGAGACCAACAAGTTTCCGCATCACACGTTTTGGTGGGAAGGAATTGATGGCACACAAGTTTTCACTCACTTCAGCCCGGTTGACACGTACAACGCAATCATGACGCCTTCACAATTACGTTTTGCGGAACGTAATTACAAAGATCATGCCGGCTCTTCGCACTCACTAGTTCTCTACGGTCACGGTGATGGCGGTGGCGGTCCGACACAAACAATGATTGACCGTGGTCGACTTGCTTCAGATCTCGAAAATGTCCCTCGCGTAACCTTTGGCACTGTTGCTGGCTTTTTTGAG
>CAIZMV010000231.1 GCA_903934195.1 uncultured Acidimicrobiaceae bacterium
CTGTAAGCGGGGTTTTGTCCGTGCTTGCGCACTGGATGATCATCCCTCTATGCGATCTACCCGAAGGTTGCCTTGCGGCAGGCGGGCAGCCCAGCCTTCTGCTTGATCTTGCTTCACATGGGGTTTACCAAGCCATATGAATCGCTTCATATGCTGGTGCGCTCTTACCGCACCGTTTCACCCTTACCTGATCTGCTTGCGCAGCCATCGGCGGTCTGTTCTCTGTTGCACGTCCGTCAAGTCACCCCGACCTGGCTCTCGCCAGCATGTTGCCCTGTGAAGCCCCGACTTTCCTCAGCACATTGCTGTGCCGCGATCATCCGGACGACTCACCGTCGAGATGAGTGTATGGGCAAAGCCGCTTAGTAGATGAGGCTATTAAGGCTTGGCGTGTCCATTAGGACAGTGGCGCGTGAGCCGGTCTCATTCTCAGGTCCGAGTTTTACTTGGACAGTACTGAGTGATCCGAATGCACTTGGCAATGTGGCAACAAGAGCAACGCCGTCTTGATCGTTGGCTGGCGCGAAGCCAACTGTGCCGCCATTGATCAGCTGTGCAGCAACGGCAGCGCGACGTGATGACCGTCCGCCAAGTTGCACCATGCCAGCACGAAGGGCAGGTTCGGCAGTGAGCGATACGAAATATTGGTACGTAGACGCAATCAGAGTTTCAACTGCAAGGGTGAGTGCAAGCGTGTCTTCAGGAAGTTTTCCGCTAGCTATTAAGTCAAGTGCTGTCTGGCCATAGGCCTGCATCAACTTTGCATTTGTCTCTGAGTAAGGCTCGCCATTGCGAGCTGTAATGAGAACTCGAAGGTCTTCAAGATGAGAGGTGTGGCCTGCAGCAAATGCAGCGATGATTGGCGCAGATTCTTTGCTTGCGAGCGAAGTGACGGCTGAGTCAGACAACATTGCTGCTGCCATTGTTTCCATCGACATTGCGGTACGTAGCAACACAACATCTGTGACTGCAAGGTCTTCAAGTTTCACCGTGGTTGGTGATTCACCAATTCGTGCAATTGAAGGCTTAGACGAACTGCACGCTGCAAGAACTACAGATGTGGCAGCAAGAGCGCCAGAAGAACGCAACATTGTGCGGCGGCTGATTGGTGAGGAAGTGCTTGTGTTTTTCATGATGAGTCCTTCGTTCAGTTGCCAACAGCGGCGATAGGTGATGCGCCACCAATTAATTCAAGAGCAGCGGCGTGACGAGCCTCAACGGTGACGATGGATGCGAGAAGAGTCGCTGCATCGAGGCCCTTGATTGCGCCAATAGTGTCCGTATGAATTGTGGCGGTTTGATTTTCAAGTGCTGCCAGTTGGCGTGCGATGCTGGCAATTGATCCGGCAGGAGATGCAAGGGGAGCAGTGCTTGGGTTGACAACGTCCACAGCCAGATAGCCCTTCAGGGCATCTGCGTATGCAACGTGGTGGTCAAGAATCAACGTCATAGCTGCAAGGTCGTGTTCTGTCAGACCAACAACAGCTTTGCGATATGTGGCAACCATGCGTGATTCACGCTCGAGGCATGCATTGAGTGCGGCATTGTCAGCGGGGTCGCGATGTGCTGATTCACTGCCGGCACTGGATGCAGATGCACGGCCAGCAAACAGTGGAGCGGTTGCAACAACTGCTCCTCCTGCGAGAAGTGAGGCGATGAGTCGACGACGCGTAGTCATTGACATGTCGGGAGATTCAACTTGGTGAGTGTCCACGTAGGGCATCCTTTGTCGTGTTGGCGAAATACCGCATCACAACACTAGAAGTCCAGTGATGAGAGTTCGGGTATCCAGGAGCGGGATCGAGAAACCGCCTGTGACCATTGTTGTCGGGAAATCCCCGGCTCACCTAATGGTGGGGTGACAGGCGCCCCTGAGAGGGCTTCGGC
>CAIZMV010000232.1 GCA_903934195.1 uncultured Acidimicrobiaceae bacterium
ATAGTTCCCTGTGTGGTCTCTGCTGTGAAATCGGGTGCGGTGTCGCCTAAACGTACAGTCATGATGTTCTCCTTGAAATAGGTGTCTACCCAAAGGATATGGGGGAATTCCCAAAACCCGACAACTTTGGTCGGGAATTACTATCAGCGAGGAAGAAGTCCCATTTCGGCCACCTCAAGGGCCACCATATGGGATGACAGATCAATGACTGCCTGAATCTGGCTTCCGAGGTCAGTGCCCGGCGGAACCTTGTTCGGAAGGGGTCCGTCAATAACCAATGTGGCAAGGCCATGAGACAGTGACCACAACATGGCGGCAAATGTAAATGCCTTGTTCGGGTCGATTTCCGGGCCCGTGATGCGCGAGACCATCAGTCGCAATTCTTCGAATGCAGAATCCGCTGCAGTCTGTGTCAGAGCGTGTGTGGTGACACCACAAATATCATTGCGGAACATCACTCGAAAATGCCCAACGTGTTCGCGTGCAAAGTTCAAATAAGCAATGAAACCAGCCTTAGCGGCAGGCATTTCGGTTTCGTGTACATCGCGAAATGCTTGCGCCAACCCCGTGAATCCTTCTTCAGAAATGGCTGCAAAAATTCCACTGCGGTCACTGAAGTAGTGATACGGCGCCTGGTGACTAACGCCAGCTTGGCGTGCAACTTCCCGCATCGAAAGTGATTCAGCGCCTTCCAATTCAATGATGGCGATGGCAGCGTCAAGCACAAGGCGGCGAACATCGCCATGTTGCTCGTAAGGGGCTGGAACCATGGCCTCACCGTACAACTTGACAGTGTCAAGCACACCGACTAGACACTGTCAAGTGACTATTGATCAGAAAACTTACGACCGTCGTTGGTGGGTGCTTGGAGTACTTGCCATCAGTGTGTTCCTTGTTGTCGTCGACAACCTCATCGTCAATGTGGCTCTGCCCACTTTGCAAAGCGAATTGAACGCAACCACAACTTCTTTGCAATGGATAGTTGACTCGTACGCACTTGTCTTCGCAGGTCTGCTGCTTGCCGGCGGGGGACTTGGTGACCGTTTCGGTCGCAAGGGTGCATTGCAAATTGGTCTGGTGCTGTTTGTAATCTGCAGCACGTTCGCAGCATTCGCGACTACGAGCAATCAACTCATTTTTTGGCGCGGTGCCATGGGTATTGGTGCAGCACTTGTTTTCCCTGCGACTCTTGCAATCATCACCAACATCTTTATTGACCCGATTGAGCGCGCAAAAGCTATTGGTCTGTGGTCTGCAGTGTCGGGTATGGCTGTTGCGTTTGGCCCGATCGTTGGTGGGGCACTATTGCAGCACTACTGGTGGGGCTCAGTATTTTTGGTCAACATTCCGATCGTTGTCATCGCGTTAGTCGCAGGAAAATTCCTTATTCCGAAATCACGTGATGAGAATCCGCATCGCATCGACCTGTCTGGTTTCTTGTTGTCGATTATTGCTGTCGGTTCACTTGTGTTCACTGTGATTGAATCGCCAGTCTGGGGGTGGGGGTCATTCAAATCAAATGCTGGTTTTGTTATCGCCGTCATTGCATTTGCGGCCTTCATTTCTGCAGAAAAACGCAACAATGAACCACTTCTTGACGTACGCGTCTTTTCTAACCTTCGCCTTAGTGCTGCAGCAGGAAGCATCTTCATCGCATTCTTCTGTCTCTTCGGATTCACATTTTTAGTGACTCAATATTTTCAATTCGTTCGCGGTTATGACACACTGAGCGCCGGTATTCACACAATTCCCTTCGCTGTCGGCGCTGGTATTACTGCTCCGTTTGCTGCCCGCGCTGCTTTGCGGTTCGGTACAAAGCGAGTTGTTGCGATGGGGCTATTGAACATGGCCATTGGTCTTGCAATTGCAAGTCGCATGGATCAACACTCGTCGTATTGGGGTCATGTCATAATCAGCATGGTCATCATGGCTAACGGACTTTCTTTGGTTACATCACCAAGTACCGATGCAATCATGGGAACACTGAACCGTGACAAAGCTGGTGTTGGCTCAGCCATCAACGACGTCGGTCGTGAAGTCGGTGGAACATTAGGTGTAGCAATTGTTGGTTCGGTTTTCGTCAGCTTGTACACACCAAAACTTGCGAGCAACTTTGCGGGAATCCCTGGTCTCATCCAGAATCTTCCTGCTGGCGTCTATGAGATTGCCCAAAAGTCTGTTGGTGCTGCGTATCAAGTGGCGGGCAGATCGCCTGCAGCACTTCAAGACCAAGTCCAAGAAGCGGTCAGCAATTCGTTTATCCATGGGTTCAGAACTGCGTGCGTTGTCGCCTCCGCGGTTGCGCTGGTTGGGTCTGTAATCGCCCTTGTATTGCTGCCTTCTTCGCCCGGAGCCGAGAAGGATTAACCATTTCTTAGATAACTCTGAACTCGTTCAGAGAGGGGCACAAGTACGATAAGTGACATGTCTGGTGCACCGATTTCTACTGTCGTAATGGCGGGTGCCCCAGCGCGTGACGCCATTCTTGCCAGCCTGTCGCAGCGAATTCAAAAGGCCGGTTCACCGCACATCGCGCTTGCAACTGTTCTGGTGGGAGACGATGCCCCCAGCCGTAAATATGTAGCCAGCAAGCACACCACTGCGCAATCAATCGGAATCGAATCTGTACAAGTGGAACTACCAACTACTGCAACACAAGAGGAACTGGAAACTGCGGTTACACGCTTGGCGAATGACGCACAGGTGCATGGCATCTTGGTTCAACTGCCACTGCCTGCCCATCTTGATACAGATGCAGTGCTGCAACTAATTCCTGCTGACAAAGATGTCGATGGACTTACGGAACTATCACTCGGCCGCCTAGTTCGCGATGTTCCTGGCCATGTCAGTTGCACGCCACTTGGGGTATTGCGTTTGTTGCAGCACTACGGGATTGAAACGAGTGGCAAACATGCAGTTGTAATTGGTCGTTCTACTCTTGTTGGCCTTCCATTGTCGGTGTTGTTGGCGCGCAAAGGAATTGATGCCACTGTCACTCTTGCGCATTCACGTACCGAGAACCTTGCAGCAATTTGTCAAACAGCAGACATTGTTATTTCAGCAACTGGTGTTGCACGTTCAATTACTGCTGCACATGTTGCGCCCGGCGCAACAGTTATTGATGTTGGTATCTCTCGAACAGAAGCCGGAATCGTCGGTGATGTCGATGCAGCTTCAGTTACCGGAATCGCTGGAGCATTAACCCCTATGCCTGGCGGTACCGGCATTATGACTGTTGCATGCCTTATGGAAAACACGGTCAATGCAGCCGCAATGCAGGGTGTTCGCGTCTAATGCGCCGCCTCATTGCTGTTTTTGCTTTAGCGAGTTCTTCGCTAGTTGCACTCGCAGTGCCAGTGTCTGTCAGTGCAGCAAACATTGCACCCGAAACCGATTTGATTGCTCGTAAGTTAACTACTCAGACAACAGGGCCATCAGGTTTTCAGTCTCCGAATGATGTGATTCCGTGGGGCCTAGACCGAATAGATTCGCGCACAGGCAGAGACAATACGTTTACCTACACAACAACTGGAACAGGCGTAAAGGCATACGTCGTTGATTCCGGAGTAAACGGAACACACCCCGAAATTTCTGCCCGTGTGTTGCCTGGTTGGAGCTACCGCTCTCGAATATCTGATCCGACTGGTGACGCTCTCGATAGCTACAACGAGTCACTTGATTTGTACAGCAGGAATCCCGCAAGAGGCATCAGGCCGTGTGTAGAAGATCCCGAGCTTCCTCTCCGATACCGACCAGCGACAATTGATGGTGTTCGCAGCGACAGTGATGTTGGGACCTTTGATAATGATGGTCATGGCACACATGTTGCAGGAGTCATTGGAGGTAGCACTACAGGTGTGGCCAAAGCAGTCTCCATCGTGCCCGTCCGCGTGCTCGATTCGTGTGGCGCCGGCACTGAAACCATGGTGTTGTACGGACTCAACTGGATCTTGGAGAATCATCTGCCAGGTGAAAAAGCGGTAGTCAATATGAGTATTGGTTTTGAAAGTACGGCAACCAGTATTGATACTGCGATTAGAAATTTGCTGGCTGAAGGAATAGTGGTTGTTGCAGCCTCGGGCAATGAAGGCGGTTCAGCATGTGGCATTACGCCTGCAGGCACTCCCGGAACTATCTCTGTCGGTGCTTCAAACGCGAATGATGCTGAGCCATCTTTCACGAGCTTCGGAGGATGCGTTGACATTTTTGCGCCAGGTCAAATGATCGTCTCCAGCTGGCCGTGGTGTGACTCCGTTTCGATATGTGGACGCTCAGGAATTGTCGATACCTATAAAGGTGAGACGGGGACATCAATGGCTGCGCCCCATGTGGCTGGGGCGGTTGCAAGATTCTTGCAATCAGCAACGGTGACAGCAACAACGCCCACAGATGCGTGGAACTGGTTAGAGACCAACGCAACATGTAACGCCATCACGTATTACACACCAACTTCCGCTCAACCCTCCCGCACTGGACTGGTAAAAACGCCGAATCGGTTGTTGGCAGTTGAAGCGCCAGCAACTGTGCCGTGTGCGCCAGGCAACATCACAACAACTACGGGTAGTACAAGTTCTGTTGTTACCTGGGAAGAAGTCCCAGCCGGAAACGGATCTGTAATTACTGCCTATACCGCGACAGCTACTCCTGGTGGAAAGTTCTGCACAGTTCCATCCGGAACTACTTGCACAATTACCGGGCTCACAGCTGGCACAAAGTATGTAATTTCCGTTACAGCGACGAATAGTACTGGTGTAGGTGCGCAAGGTTTTGCAGATTATTTGCCAGGTACTCCTCAAAATGTCAAAGCAACCGCAGCAGACAAAAGTGCAGTAGTGAGTTGGGATGACGGCACTTCTTCAGATGGGCCTCCAATCACTGCTTTCACTGCAACTGCGACTCCAGGTGGAAAATCATGCACTGTTCCTTCCGGAACTACTTGCACAATCACTGAACTTGTGAAGAATACGAAATACTCAATTTCAGTCACCGCAAAAAACAGAGTTGGATTTGGTCCTGCATCAACAGCAGTGTCTGTAACACCAGGTGGCCTGCCTGGGGCGGTCACTTCACTTGTGGCTGCAACACAAAAGAACGCACTTGAACTGTCATGGGTGCAAGCTGCGGGTGACGGCGCCGAAGTTACTTATACCGCTACCGCAACACCCGGAGGTGGCACTTGCACGTCAACTGCCACAGCAGCTAGCAATTGCTCTATCACCGGGCTTATCAACGGCACTGAATACACAGTGTCGGTGATCGGGGAAAATACATACGGCAAGGGCGCTGAAACAACAGCAACAGGATTGGCTGATGGAGCTCCTGAAGTTCCTGGGACTTTAATGTCGTTAGTTGGAAGCAAATCAGTCACAATCGCATGGTCAGCGATTACGAGTTCTATCAATGTCACCTATGTTGTTACGTCCACTCCAGGCAATCTCACGTGTGAAACAACAGAGACTTCGTGCACGATTACCGGCTTGAAAAATGGCGTGAACTACACATTTGCAGTGACTACAAAAACAACAACGGGCCAAGTCGCAGCAGTATCAATTCAACTAGCGGTTCGACCTGGTTTTATCGTGAAGAAGTCGGTTGTAAAGAAGGCATCGTCAACTCTCTTATCGTCGCTGGTCTCATCGTTGTCGACAGGGAAGAAGACCTGGAGTGAATCGGGCCCGTGTGCCATAGTCGGTACGAAACTGAAGGCCCCGAAGGGTTCCGCTTCATGTGTAGTCACACTAAAGGTTGCAAAAAAGGGCAAATATCCTGAGATGTCCACCAAATTGAGGGTCACGGTCAGTTAGCGCAATTGCTGAGAATCTCTGATACCCTAGGGGGTATGAGAAAAGCATCATTTCTGTTTGCGACTGCGTTGCTTGGGATCCTCCCTGTCTTTTCTTCGTGTTCGTCACCAACTCAAACGAAAGACACCACACCCGTCATGAGTCTCACGCCCGCTCCCGTAGTAATCGATGTCCGTACAGCTGCAGAGTTTGCAGAAGGCCACGTTCAAGGGGCCATCAATCTTGATATCGAAAGCGGTGCATTTCAGGCCAAATTGGCTTCACTAGATGCTTCGGTGGCATACGCGCTGTATTGTCGAAGTGGTCGTCGCTCGGCAATCGCAACTGAACAAATGACAACAGCCGGGTTTACTGAAGTGCGCGATCTAGGAGCACTTGAAT
>CAIZMV010000233.1 GCA_903934195.1 uncultured Acidimicrobiaceae bacterium
CTGACCAAATATGTGCCCATCAAGATCAACCGTGGTGTCAGCGCCGATCACGATGGCATGTGTACCACTGACCATATATACGGCGCGAGCTTTCTCTAGCGCAAGGCGTTTCACATATGAAACGGGGTCTTCATGTGAATGAGGAGTTTCATCAATATCAGCTGGCACCACAGTGAAGTTGGCAACTAATTGCTGTAACAGTTCAACGCGACGTGGCGAACGTGATGCGAGCACAACGAAACTCTTAGATTCCATTCCAGAACTCTACGACGCCCGCACACATCATTGACATGAGCATCACTGAAGCGTCTAGATTTCAATTACGGACCGCGATAGGCCAGATTCTGGATGAGGAGGCAGCAGACACACTTATGGAACTTCTTCCTCCCGTTGGCTGGGCCGACGTCGCCACCAAAACAGACCTGCAACATCTACGCGATGAAATGCAAGCCGACATCAAAAATTTGCGTGATGAACTCAAGGGTGACATGCATGCTCTTCAGTTGACAATTGAAGCAACGCTTGAAAAGCGACTGCATGAGCAAACGAGATGGTTGATCACGACCATGATTGCCATGAACACTGTGATGCTCGCTGCGTCGGTTGCTCTGTCGAAACTTATTTAGCCACCGCTTAACGCCATCTCATGGCCATCATCTGGCACAGTGAGATCATCGCGATTATCTAAGTAGCCCTCTGGCAATACAACTTTGATGGGGCCGTTTGTGTGACCACGAGTAAAGCGTTCTCCACCAGGCAGAAGCGTCATTGCATGATCAAGTTGAGATGAGATTTCTTGCAACTGCTCAAAGGTTGAAACTGTGGCAAATGATCTGCGCACTTCGGAACCAACTGGATACCCGGTGAGATACCAACCACAATGTTTGCGGAAATTACGAATGCCGTAATCAGGTCCCATGATTTCCATCAAGCCTTGTGCATGTTCCTGCATAACATTCAGAACAAAACCAAGATTCGGTGATGCTTGCACTTCGCGACCGCTGAATGCATCAACAAGATCACGAAACAACCACGGCTTACCGAGGCATCCGCGCCCCACAACAACACCATCACAACCGGTCTGTTCCATCATGTCAATGGCATCCTGCGCTTCCCAAATGTCACCATTGCCCAGTACAGGAATACTTGTTACAGCTTGTTTTAGTTCCGCAATCTTTTCCCAATGAGAATGACCTGCATAGTGCTGTTCGGCGGTGCGAGCGTGCAATGCAATCATTGCAATGCCTTCGTCCTCTGCCGCTTTACCAGTATCAAGAAATGTGGTGATGTTGTCATTGATGCCAATACGGAATTTGCACGTAATGGGTACACCATATGGTTCAGCGGCTTTCACTGCTGCAGCCATGATTGCGCGAGTCAAATTCCGCTTCACAGGAACTGCTGCCCCACCGCCTTTGCGAGTGACCTTTGTTGCTGGGCAACCAAAGTTCATATCAATGTGGTCAGCAATATCTTGTTCGCATAACGCACGCACTGCCTTGCCTACGAAGTCAGGATCACTTCCGTAAATCTGCAAACTACGGAAATCTTCGTCCGGCCCGAATGCAACCATCTTCTTGGTTCGCTCATTGCCATGAACAAGAGCAACAGCCATCACCATTTCACTGACATACACAAGGTCTGGGCCAAACGTACGGCACTGCGCACGGAAAGGAATATTGGTAACGCCCGCCATTGGTGCAAGTACTACAGGAATAGGGAACTCTCGACCGCGAAGGACAAGTGGCAAACGTGTCATCGTGGCACCGCATCAAGTTTGAGGTTCGGATACGCACCACATGACAAGCTGGTTGGGCCGTCAGACGCAAGCCTGTGCCACGCAGCAGCTGCAATCATTGCGGCGTTATCAGTGCACATTTCACGACTTGGCAATGCCACTGTGAAACCTGCAGCTGCGCCACGAGCTGTCATTTCAGAGCGCAACAATGAGTTAGCGGATACTCCCCCGCCCAACACGATTCCTTTTGCTCCAACTTTCTGTGCGGCACGAATGGTTTTTGCACACAACACATCGACAACAGCAGCTTGAAAAGAAGCGGCGACATCAACATTTGATACATCTGGGTTCTTCTTCACATAGTTAATGACAGAAGTCTTCAAACCGCTGAACGACACATCAAGACCATCGTGCATCATGGCGCGTGGGAACTCAACAGCATGCGGGTTTCCGCCTGGCGCAAGTTTGTCAATTGCCGGACCACCCGGATACCCGAGTTGCAAATACCGTGCAACTTTGTCGTACGCCTCACCAGCTGCGTCATCAATGGTGCGTCCCATGATCACGTAATCACCATGGCCACGCATCTCAATGATCATGGTGTGACCACCAGAGACAAGCAAGACAACCAAGGGAAACTGCAATGTGGGGTCGTCAAGAAGCCCTGCATAGAGATGAGCTTCTAAGTGATTCACACCAACAAATGGTTTATCCCACACAAGCGCAAGAGACTTTGCTGCAGACACGCCAACAAGTAGCGCACCAATGAGACCGGGGCCAGCGGTTGCAGCAACAACATCAACACGCGATGGCAAGATGCCTGCCTCCGTGATTGCTGCATTGATTACAGGAATAAGCGCTTCCAAATGGGCACGGCTTGCCACTTCGGGCACGACGCCGCCAAAGCGTGCATGAATTTCAATCTGACTAGAAACGATGGACGACAAGATGTCATTGCCACCCATCACAACTGATGCCGCTGTTTCATCACAACTTGTTTCAATTGCTAGAACCACTGTTGATTCATTCACTACATGGGAAGTCATGGTCGTCTCGATTCAATGAGGCGAACGCGTTCCAAGAATTCAGGGGTATCTATGCCATGTGCCCACATGATGATGGCATCATCCTTGTTCTCGTAATACTTCTTACGTATTCCTGCTGGCACGAAACCAAAACGCCTATACAACTGTTGGGCTGCAGTATTGGTGTGTCTCACTTCAAGAGTCATTGCCAAACATCCACGATCGCGAGCAAGAATCACGAGGTCGAGCATGATTTCGGTGGCAACACCACGTCCCTGCCAATCAGGATCAACTGCCACGTTCGTAACGTGAGCATCGTCGCCACTGAACATCAAGCCGCCGTATCCGACTAAAGCGTCTCCGACATATGCAACGAGGTAGTACCTGGCACCTTCACGCATCAGTGAAATTTCAGTTACAAATGTGCGGTGAGTCCATGGGCGTGGGTACAGCCCTTCCTCAATCTCCATCACTCGACGAAGATGACGGCGGCGCATTGTTTCTGTGGTCAATGCATCCGTCATGCGTTCACGAAGGAAGCTCATTGTGCCGCCTCACGAGTAAGCCAGTTAATTTCGGCATCTGGTGCACGCAAATACATCGGCGTTATCTCGCCCGCCTGCACAGTGTCATCTGCAGCGATGCGGTGAGACGCGAGAACTACTACTTTTTGTGCTGTTGGAAATGCATGTGGCTCACCTGCCATCATCGCCCACGGCACATCTTCGAATAGTGCAGCATGACGAATGAACCCAGTACCCACACACGTAATGTCTTCGCCACGATCAGCTAAGTGCACAGCCATATCTTCGGGCGATGAAACCACAGGCTCTGTTAACCGAAGAGGCTCCACGCCAGTTCCGCGCATGCGATACAACGACCAATACACCTCGCCACGACGCGCATCTAGCGAAGCCGCGACCACATTGTCTGACCATTCTGCATTCATTGCGAGTGCATC
This sequence comes from uncultured Acidimicrobiaceae bacterium, assembly GCA_903934195.1. Taxonomy (GTDB): domain Bacteria; phylum Actinomycetota; class Acidimicrobiia; order Acidimicrobiales; family Ilumatobacteraceae; genus UBA2093. The sequence goes on from CAIZMV010000233.1 coordinate 3,725, forward strand.
AAGACTGCATACAGGAACAACCGGAAGTTCTAAGGCCCATGCAAGTGATGCTGCACTTGCAATACCGACGCGCATGCCAGTGAATAGACCAGGACCCACATCGACTGCAATTGCTGACAGGTCGGCCATTGAGGCATCTGCTTGTTGCAGAACAAACTGAATCATGGGCGTTAACGATTCGGCATGACGACGGTCGCTTGCCAACATGGAATGTGCGCGAATACCGCGATAGTCGCCTACTGCCACTCCGACATGGTCTACTGAAGTTTCAATTCCCAGAATCATCGCTGCGTCCAATCACGCAACGCAATTTTCAGTAGTTCCCAGCGGGTGTCCCACGCATGGCTCTCAACTGCAACCGTAATCATTCGCACGTCTTCATCATCCTCATCAGCGACAAGGGTGACACTCAATCCATCACCCAAAACTTCAGATGCAACGTCTCCCCATTCAACGAGGCCGACGGCACCCATGTCAAGAAGTTCACGAATACCAAGATCAGCAACTTCAGCCAAACTTGTCAACCGATACAGATCTACGTGGTGCAGTGGAATACGCCCCGATGTGTACGAATGCATCAGAGTGAAAGTTGGAGAAGACACATAATCGTCTCCGTGCACGCCGAGAGCCTTTGCAAAACCAGTTGCAAAGGCTGTTTTTCCTGCACCCATTTCGCCAACAAGCACGATGAGATCACGTGGTCGAACAAGACCCGCTATCGCACTTGCAATTGCATGCGTATCACCAAGATCTGAAGCACGTAGCTCGATCACGAGTACCGCCGGAATATTCGCGGGCTGATGCCGCACACGATTTCATAACCAATGGTGCCAAGAGCGTCTGCCCAATCGTCAGCCGTAACTGAATGTTCGCCTTGCTTGCCAATCAGCACGACTTCATCGCCCACCGTGACAGACGAATCAGATTCACAATCAATCATTAATTGATCCATTGTGATGGTGCCCGCAAATGAGCGCGGAACACCATTGAGTAAAACCTGAATGTTGGTACGCCCTAGAGCACGTGGAACACCATCTGCATAACCAATGGGCACAGTGGCAATGAGCGAACCCTCTGTTAACGGACGAACTAACCCGTACGAAACAGCCTCACCAGCTTCCACCCATCGCACTGCTGACACACGAGCCTTAATCGACATTGCAGGAATAAGACCAGCACATAGTTCGGCAACTCCTGGGCCAGGGCGCAGACCATACATTGCAATTCCGAGGCGCACCATGGTGAACCGACTTGGTTCATTCGCAAGTGCAGCAGCACTGTTGGCAGCATGAACTAGTGGTGGGGTGATGCCACGAGATGACAAACCATCAAGAACAGAATTGAATGCGCTGAGCTGTGCTGCATTTGCGGCATGTGACGGGTCATCAGCTACTGCGAAGTGTGTGTACACGCCTTCTATAGTCAATGATTCATACGAACTGATGAACGAAGCAAGTGATACCACTTCATTCGGCGCGACACCCACACGGTGCATACCGGTATCAACTTTGATATGTATTTTGACAGTCTGATCAGCAGCCGACGCAGATGCTGCCAGTACTGCAGCGCCACGCGTTGTAGTAACAGTGGGAGTCAGTTGATAACCGACAATAAGATCAGCAAGTTCTGCAGGTTGTTCGCTCAATAACAAGATTGGTGCGGTAATACCAGCGCGACGCAATGCAACACCTTCATCCACTATTGCTACGCACAACCCAGTAGCGCCACCTGCAAGTGCTGCATTAGCTACTTGTATTGCACCATGGCCATACCCATTAGCTTTCACAACTGCCCACACCTGCACAGGTGCCGTACGTTGCGCAACAATTGCAACGTTGTGTGAGATAAGACCCGTGTGAACCTCGGCCCATGCCCAACGTGTTGAGAAATCAATTGACATGGGCCATCACATCACTCAGTACATCTGAAATTAGACCAACAACATCACGCGCAATTGTGCCTTCAAGTGCACAACGTGATCCGGCAACACCATGAACATACGCAGCGGCTGCAGCTGCCTCTGGCCCAGCTAGTCCCCGAGCAAGAAATGCCCCGATGATTCCGGCAAGAACATCACCCGTACCTGCCGTGGCTAGTCGCTGGTCGCCTGATGCCACCAAATACACGGCACCCTCTGCGTCACTAATAATGGTCGTTGCCCCTTTACGCACAACAGTGCACCCTATGCGCGCAGCAAGATCACGTGTTGCACCTATTCGATCGGCTGACATCGCGTCACCGCCCAACGAGGCGAATTCACCATCATGTGGCGTCAGAATTGTGGCCGCAGTGCGAGAGCGCAACGTTGAATAGTCACCATGAGGGTCAATGGCGCCAGAAATACCGTCACCATCAACCACAACGGCAACATCGCACCGCGCAAGAACAGATCTGACCTCGGCGCCAACGTCATCTCCTCGACCAAGGCCTGGCCCAATGACCATTGCACCGAATCGTGCGATATCTGAGGCCACATAGTTTGCCCAATCAGTAGTTGGTAAAGCATGACCAACAATTTCTGTGGGCTGAGAGAACATCGAGGAGCCTGAACGCCATGACAAATGCACCATGCCAGACCCGGCACGTAGTGCAGACATGCCTACTAGCGATGCTGCCCCTTCCATTCCGTCACTGCCAGCGATAACTCGAACTGCGTGATTCCATTTATGAGCATCGTGTTCGCGTGGCGGAACCCACGCAGCAACATCAGTTGCTTCAATCAGATACATGTCAACAGCATCGGTTGTTTCAATTCCAACATCAATCACATCAATGACACCACATAGTGCTGGTCCACTTCCGAGAAACATTCCGACTTTCGGTGCTGCGAATGTAACGGTTCGATCTGCGGTCAAGACTCCGCCAGACACTGAACCATCAAATGCATCGAGGCCACTGGGAACATCTACAGCAAGTACCGGAACATCAAACACAATTGGTGGTGTCCACTCACCGTGAAAACCAATGCCGAATGCAGCATCAATAACAATGTCTGCCACGCGTGGGTCAATGAATCGACCACCCACGGAATTTGCGTCAACTATTTCAACTGCTGCGCCCCATTGCATCAGCCAATACGCAGCAACTCGCCCATCGTCACCATTGTGACCAGGCCCAGCAATAACAATGACCTGCTTGCCGTATGAACCACCAAGCATGGTGCGCGCCGCATGAGCCACGGCAAACCCGGCACGGTTGATAAAGACCTGTTGATGATCGTTGCCCACTGCAGAAAGTGCAGTTGCATCAGCGAGCTTCATTTGCTCCGGCGTGAGGACAGCTATCACTCTCTCAGCGTACGCCCGGTTCAATTACACACCAACGCAATAACTAGAGCGC
>CAIZMV010000234.1 GCA_903934195.1 uncultured Acidimicrobiaceae bacterium
ATGCGCTCTGTTAGTTCGGAACGAACTTCTGCTTTTGTTTGCTTGGTGCGAGTACGTGTTGCCTTTGCTGGTGCAGTTGGCGTGTTGGCACCGCCGAAGCGCAAGAGGAATTCGCCCAACGTGCGCATGTGGCTACGGCTAAGGGTGTTGTCTTGATCAAGAAGGTCGAGTTCTGTGGCTGCCCAGACGACAGATTCAGGTAACTCCGCTACGGGGATGCGTTGTGTCACGCAATTTATCGTATCTGCCTATTCATATTGTCCCCCCTATGACATATAGTCATCCCAATACACGAGGGGGCTCGCCGTGACAATCAGTTTGGATCATGAATGGGAATCGTTGTTGCCAGTTGGCGACACGCATCCGTATCGCACCGGTGCATGGCGTCCGCAGACTCGCGAATGGACCGCACGTGACATGCATGTTGAAGGTGAAATTCCTTCAGATTTAAACGGCGTGTACTTGCGCAATACAGAGAACCCATTGGTACCCAATACCGACCGGTATCACCCATTTGATGGTGACGGAATGATTCATGCCATTTCATTTCGCGAAGGCCATGCCGAATATCGCAACCGCATGGTGCGTACCGAAGGTCTAGCAACTGACCTTGCTGCTGGTGGACCACAATGGTCTGGCTTAGCGGAGTCTCCGTTAACTGCAGTGCGAACTGATGGTTGGGGTGCACGCACACGTATGAAAGATGCCAGCAGCACCGATGTGGTGGTGCATGGCGGCGTAGTGCTTTCCAGCTTTTACCAATGCGGTGATTTGTACCAGCTTGACCCAATCACGTTGGAAGACAAGGGCCGTGCGTCGTGGAGCGGAGCGTTTCCTGAAGCTGGCGTTTCTGCACACACAAAGGTTGACGAAAAGACCGGCGAATTGTTGTTCTTTAACTACCAAACCACATACCCGTATATGCATTACGGCGTTGTGTCTCGCGAAGGAGTGCTGACGCACTACACGCCGGTGCCACTGCCTGGGCCACGTTTGCCACACGACATGTGCTTCACTTCGAACTACTCAATCTTGAATGACTGCCCGTTGTTCTGGAAAGAGGATTTGATTCAGCGCGGCATCTATGCCACGAAATTTCATGAAGATATGCCAACCCGTCTTGGCGTTATTCCACGTCATGGAACAGAAAAAGACATCAAGTGGTTTGATTGCGAAGCGACGTATGTATTGCATTGGATTAACGCATACGAAGAAGGCGACGAAATCATCGTTGATGGTTACTTCCAATTCGACCCCTCGCCCACCATGGGACCAGAGGCAACAATTGATCAGCGCATGTTCCGCTTTCTTGATTTATATGCAATGCAATCAAAGCCATACCGCTGGCGTTTGAATATGAAGACAGGTGCAGTGCGTGAAGGATTGTTGTCTGACACGATTACCGAATTCGGCATGATTAACCCAGAGATTGTTGGCAAGAAATACGACTATGTGTATTCCGTTGTTCCGACCGAGGGTTGGTTCACATTTGAAGGTCTCATCAAGCACAATGTGACCACCGGCGAAGAGGAAACGTTCCGTTTGCCTTCTGGTGTGTATGCAAGCGAGAGCGTGTTTGCCCCACGGCCGAACTCACGTAGTGAAGACGACGGCTACCTCATTACTTTCACCATGGATGTAGTGAACGACGTGAGCCACTGCGAGATCTTTGATGCCCTGCGCCTCAGCGATGGGCCGGTGGCTCGAATACAGCTGCCAGAGCGCATTTGTAGCGGCACCCATGCCTATTGGGCAGATGCTGCAACCCTTACGCCACAAGGGTAAGCCGACCTTTGGGGGTCATACCCCCTAATTATGACTGGTTTAGTCGGGTATTAGATAGCCTGCCCTGATGCAGTTTCCGGTGAATCTCAACCTTCACGGCCGACCCGTCTTGGTGGTCGGCGGCGGTCGCATTGCATACCGCAAAGTGGAACAACTTCTGATGGCTGACGCTGAAGTAACTGTGCTGTCGCCGATGTTCGTTGATGAGTTCCATTCCCTTCCTGTGACATTGGTGCAGCGCGAATATGCGAGCGGTGATATCGATGCGTTTCGTTTGGTGATTACCGCTACAGGCAACATGCCCGTGAATCAGCAAATTTATGACGAGTGTGAAGCCAAAGGAATTTGGATCAACTCAGCAGACGACCCAGACCGTTGTGCATTTACCTTGCCTGCAGCATTACGTCGCGGTGATCTGATGGTCACTGTGTCTACTGGTGGCGCAAGCCCGGCTCTTGCTTCATGGTTGCGTTCACATCTTGAACTTTCGATTGTCCCTGAGTTTGAAGAAGTGGTGTCACGTCTTGCTATTGAGAGAGCACGTATTCATGCTGAAGGCGAATCAACCGAAAATGTGCAGTGGCAACCAATCATTGCGGGTGTTATGGCAGACCTTGGTATGACATGCCCGGTAGTTCGCGAAGTGGAAACAGCGCAATGACAGTTCATCTTGTTGGTGCAGGCCCAGGCGACCCAGAACTTCTCACCGTTAAGGCTGTACGGCTGATTGGTGAAGCAGACGTAATCGTTCATGACTATTTGTCGAATGATTCAATTCTTGAATTAGCGAAACCCGGCACCGAATTCATTGATGTAGGCAAGAAGCCTGGCAACCCCACACCACAAGAGTTGATTAACGCGTTGTTGGTGCATCTTGGTGCGCAAGGAAAGAACGTTGTGCGGCTGAAGGGCGGCGACCCGTTCGTATTTGGTCGTGGCGGCGAAGAAGCACAAGCCCTAATGGAAGCACGCATTCCATTCACTGTGGTTCCTGGCATTACATCTGCCATTGGCGTGCCAGCAGCTGCTGGTATTCCGGTAACGCACCGCAATGTGTCGCCAGCATTCACTGTTGTTACTGGGCACCGCGAAAACGGTGGTTCAGCAAACATCGCGTGGGAAGCACTTGCTCAAGTTGGCGGAACAATCGTTGTTCTGATGGGCGTGTCAGAACGTGCACTGATTGCTGAACGCTTAATGGCTGGCGGCTTAGTAGCCACCACGCCTGTTGCAGCGATTCGTTGGGGTACACGCGCAGAACAAGTAGTTGTACGCACCACCTTGGGCGAATTGGGCACTGTTGCACTGAAGGCACCAAGCACCATTGTGATTGGCGCAGTTGCCGCATATGAATTCTTAGATAGTTCAATCACTGATCATTTAGTGGCAGGTGCATGAGATGCGTCGCTCTATTGATGTTGTTCAGATTGACGCCACAGATCTTCCCGATGGCCTTGATGACATCACGCCCATTATGTGGACCGTTGCCATTAGTGACGACTACGACGATGCAACACCACGTGTGGTGCTGACCGTTGAACCACTTGGAGCAAACGGTGAAGGTTTGGTTGCACACCTTGCACCAGATAACGCACGCAGATTACGAAAAGCACTAGCAGATGCCCTCCGTGAGGTGGGCGAAAAGGAATAGCCATGACAATTGCAGAAGCCCCTATCCCACGCGATCTTGATGCAGAACAACTGCGCGACATTGAACGATTTGAGATCGCCATTGATCAATTCTTGAAGGGCGAAATTTCAGATGACGTCTTTCGTGTGATGCGCCTGAACAACGGCATCTACGGACAGCGCCAAGGCGGCACAGCACAAATGGTGCGCGTGAAGTTGCCAGCAGGTTCCATTACTCCGGAACAGTTCGACGTAATGGCCGACTTGTCATCAGAATTTTCACGCGGATGGGGACACATCACCACTCGCCAGAACATTCAGTTCCACTTCGTAGACCTTCGTAAGATTCCAGACTTGTTGCG
>CAIZMV010000235.1 GCA_903934195.1 uncultured Acidimicrobiaceae bacterium
GAGCAGCAACGTGTTCTACTTGCACGCGCATTGATGACAGACCCGATTGCCCTATTGCTTGACGAACCAACTGCGCGACTTGACTTAGGTGGGCGCGAGAACCTCATCAGACTGCTGCATGCCTTTGCAACTGACAACCCACAACTGCCATCTGTTGTTGTCACTCATCATGTCGATGAAATCCCCATCAGCACCACTCACTGTGCGCTGATGAGAGAGGGAAAAATCATTGCATCTGGCCCATTACGTGAAACCTTGACATCAGATTCCTTGTCTGAATGCTTTGGCACATCATTGCTGCTCGAACAACGAGCAAACGGCCGTTTAACTGCTTACGCGCCTTGAACGATGCGGGCTAAACCGGTCTTTCCTGCATCAACTTGAGCAGCAAGAACTCTGTCGAGGATGCCAGCAGTCCAAAGGTTTCCGCCATAGGCAAGATCAACAGTAACGACACAACCTGCTTCTGCTGCCTTCAGTTCTACAGACATTTTCCACGGAGAATGTCGTCGTCCATCGATCTCGTCTCGTTCAAAAACGATCTGTTGCGACGTGTTCATGGTTCGTTTCATGCGCAATCGCTTTGACCGAGCAAACACTCCGACCTTTGCACGCAATTCAACGTTCCACACGCCGTCATCTACGGCTTCTGCATCATGCACCATCGGCATCCACTCGACATAACGAGAAAGATCTGCCACATACGGGTGCACCACAGATGGCGCTACGGTCACAATCACATCAGATGAATACTGCATGAGATCTACTCTTCATCTTTGGGCTGTTGGCCAAATGCGCGACCCAACAACCGACCAAATGTCGGTTGCTCTTCGTCTGATTGAACCGATTTTGCAAGTCGAGGTGACCAAGGAATTGCTTGCGTTTCATCAGGGTCAGGATTTCCTTCGAAGAGCGACGGACGCTCGCGCTCGGTCTTTTTCGGAGAAACACGTTTCGTGCGGGTGACAGGAGGTGGTTGCGGATCATCGTTCACACGAAACAACTTGGGAACAGCATCACGCCGATCATCAATGGTCCAGCCTCGCGGAACACTGAGTGCATTTGCATGGCGACGACACAGACGGCCAGCTAATTCACGTTCTGGAACTGCCCGGTTGTCAACCCATACCAAAAGCTGTGCTTTGTCAATGCCGTATGACACTTCAGCAAGACCTGCGCATCCGGGTCTTTCACATAACTTACGCACTAGCCCAACGATAGTTCCTAATGTCCTGCAGCATGACCATTGCCTAGGGAACTAACAGTTCTGTTTTCTTTAGTTACCCAGGCACTCCGGGCAATTGCACTCCGGGCACTGGTCGCGCCGGCAAGACACATACAACACCCATGCCCTGACGATCATTGAACTGCCCCATCTCAAGCGGACACGTACGGTCAATTGCAATCAATTGCTCCACAACTGCATCGTGAGGCTCTGTACAAGCAACTTCCACCGCGGAAAGTGACGAGTCGATATTGACGCATGAACCTGAAGACAACAGTTGATCAACAGGACGAGGGACGCTTGGTGATGTCATTGCATGAGCAACTAACACCAAGGCCGCACCAATGATGCTGGCAATAATCATTCCCCTCCACGGGAATCGGGCAGGCGAATATGTAATGAACGTCTCAGCACTTCTGGTGCCGCTGCTGACAGACGTATGGCTTGTAGCCAGAACGGATGAGTCATATGCACGACGCGATTGAGGACTTGACAAAGTTTTCCACGCCAAATTAATTTCAGTTATTCGCTGTGATTCATCAGTTACGTTCGCATTCACATCAGGATGAACAGCGCGCATTCGTGCTCGATACGCACGACGAATTTCATCGGCACTTGCTTCTGCAGATACACCGAGAACTTGGTAGTGCGTTCGTTCAGTACCCATGACGCACATCGACGAGGCCAACGAGGGTCTCATCGTTGATGAAACGTTTGACGTTCTCTGTTATGCGAGCAGACAATAACGGAATAGCCATCTCTGGAGTGTTTCCCACATGTGGCGTGATGATGCAATTTGGAAGTACCCATAAAGGATGATTCTCCGGCAGAGGTTCAGGATCTGTCACGTCGAGAGCTGCTCCCCCGATGATGTTGTTCTGTAACGCCCAAACCAAGTCATCTGTGACGATATGTCCGCCGCGGGCGACATTGATTATCCATGCATGTGGTTCCATCACTTCAAGTTCTGGTTTTCCAATCAATCCGATTGTCTCTCGAGTCAGGGAAAGGGCCAAGAAAACAACATCAGCGCCTGCCAATGCATCAACAAGATTCTCTTGCCCAACAACCGTGTCAACGCCTTCAATATCTTCAACAGTTCGGCGCACAACAGTGATACTGCAATTAAATGGGCGGAGCAGCCGGACCAAAGATTCAGTGATGCCCCCTCCACCCACAATGGTGACTGCGGCACCCAATAAATTGCGACCAGCTGGACCAGTCCATTGTGTGGCTCGTGAATACCCCGAGATATTTCTCATGCCAGCAAGAGCCAACGCAAGAGCATGTTCGGCTACAGGCTCGGCGTAGACACCTTTGCCGCATGTCCAGATGCGATTGTCGTCAAGAATTGGCACAAAGTTTTCGATGCCCGCAAAGGGAACCTGCACCCATTCAAGGTGTGCATTCGCGTCGAGGACTTCTCGCAGGCCTGATGCATTACGAGCTGCTGTCCAAACAATTGCTGACGCATCAGCAGGTTCCACAATGTGACCACCACCGGCAATGACTGCTTCTCGAACCCACTCAGGAGAGTTGGGTGGCTGAACAGCAATTGCGCGACTACTCGGAGGTTCCATATACGTATAACGCTACGTCAACTACCAGCAATGGTGGCAGCGATTTCACTTGATGAACTGCCAGACCTGCGCAAGACAACAGTGACGAACCACAATGCCCCAAGAGTGACACAGAACAGAATTACAGCCCCAACTCCCCAGAATGGCTTGATGGTGCTACGAGTTGCTCCGAGGAGAGCCACAGGGAACGTGGTTGAACCAGCTTCACTAATCAGTGTTGAAATAACAGCGTTATCAAGACACAGCGTGAACGACAAAAGGCCGCCCGCAATAAGGGCTGAAGAGATAAGCGGCAATGTGATTTGCCTGAATGCGCGAGCTGGCGGAGCACCAAGGTCAGCAGCCGCTTCTTCAAGCGATTCGTCGAGACCAGCTAGTCGAGCACGAACAATGAGCGTCACAACTGCGCTGGCATACAAAGATTGCCCCACCCACAATTTGTTCATGCCGCCATTGAATGGGCCCCAACCATTTTTGAACGGGTAACCGATAATTGGGAAATCTGCAACACGGGGAAACCACGTAGCAAGCGCAATTGCATCCATGATTTCGGGTGTCACGAGGATGAGAAACACTGTGGCCATAAACACTTTTGTCCACACGCCAGGGCGACGAGCAAGCGCAACACCAGCAAAGCCTCCAAGAATTACTGCCAAGATTGTTGCGCCAAACGCAGCGATAAATGAGTTACGAATAGCGTCACCAATGCTGGCAAAGCCGAAAACAGTTTCGTACCAGTCTGTTGACAGTCCATTGATTACAAAAGCCAGCAAGAACGCAACTGGTCCCGACCAATTCAGCAAACGTCGTGAGATCTTCGTGGTGCGCATCAGAACATTACGAACGACGACAGACACAACGAACAAAGCCGCGAAGCGAATAAGTACAGCCCAAGCGACTGAACCATCAAACAATTCATCCCACCACTTCACGCCTGGTGTACCTGACCAAATAGTGAAAGAACTTCCACCGTTGAATGAGTGAAAGACGACCAACAAGATGGGTATGAACAAGAACACCAGAACGAGAACGGTCCAAATAGTCAAGGCAATTGGCAGCACGTCGAAGTTAAAGAGCGCTCCCTTTCCTTCGCGTGTGCGAGCGACAGAACGTTCATGATGTGAATGCTTGACGCGAGTTGAGATAGGTGTTGGATGTTTCAAGACCCAAGTGATGACCCAAACAATTGCTGCCCCAACAACCATTGATAACAGCACTGCACCAATCATGAGAATTGCCATTGCAGATCCGAGTGGCCAGTTCTGAGCACCACTGAATTGAGAGGCAATCATCGAACCAATCATGTTTCCTTTTGCTCCACCAAGAACTGTGGCCGTGACGTAATCACCACACATAGGAATGAATGTCAACAAAACACCCGCAATGATTCCGGGACCAGCCAACGGCAACGTAACACCAAAGAAAGTTGCCACACGTCCGGCACCCAAGTCTTTACTTGCTTCTCTCATACGAATATCAATTCGATCAAGAGCAACAAATAACGGCAGGATCATGAAACCCAGGTAGTTGTAAACAATCGCAACCTGCACTGCTAAAGGTGTCTCAAGGATTTGAATTCCTTGAGTACCAATCCAGCCCATATCAACCAGCCACTTCGAAAAGAAGCCGTTCGGTGCGAGTGGAATTCGCCATGCGACGGTACGAATTAGGAAACTAGTGAAGCTGGGAACAACAACCAATGCCAAGATGATTGCTTTCCATTTTTCTGGAACCTTGAACGCTGCAAAATATGCAACTGGTAAACCAATAATCAAACAGCCGATCGTCGCAATGGTTGAAATTCGTAATGTTGACTTAAACACCTTGAAAAAGGTCTCATCGAAAACATTGGAATAGTTGGCACCAGACAAATTGCTGTAATCAACGGGGATTAACTTTGACCCGTCTTTTGCAGCAAAGCTATAAACGACAATGAAGGCTATGGGTACAGCAAAAAACAGCAGGTACCAGATGATCGACGGTAAGGCGAGTGCGAACTTTGGGGCTCGCAGCCGTTTGCGATAAGTAGTTGCGACCGGTGCGGTCACCCCTATCAGGCTCCAGCCTTGGCTTTAGCTTTGTTCAAGATGTCAACCAAGCGGTCGATTGAAGAGTTCAAGACTTGCGTGTGCATGGTCTTTACTTCTTCAGGCTTGAAGAAAATCATGTCGCCCTTCACAAGATCTGGTGCCAATTCAGTAATGAGTTGTTCCATTTCTTTCATGCCGGTGTGATAACCGTGGTACTCAAGATCCTTGATCGAGTTCTCAGGAATCAAAATCCAGTTGATCCACGCATGTGCAGCTTCTGTGTTAGGAGATCCGGCTGCGATGCAGAAGGTATCCATGAAGAGCTCTGTGTCTGGAGTTCCGAGAACCCAGCGCCAGTTTTCTGGAGTGCCGCCTGCATCTTTGATACGGAAGTAGGCCTGACGCGCATCGCCATTCCATGCCATAGCCAATGTGTACGCGCCTTCAGCAAGCTTTGTACTTGGGTAGCTGTCGAATGCCTTGACGTGCTGAGCAAGCTCTTCTACAAGGAACTTTTCTGCAGCATCAAGTGACGCCTTATCTTCAGTGTTCCAGTCGATTCCGTTTGCCCAGAAATATGGACCTGCATAGTTCGGAGCAGCATCGATTACCGAGCACTGTCCACTTGCTTCACCCATACATGCGTCGAGGAAGTCCTGCCACGTGTTGAGCTCTTTTGAAATCTTGGTGGTGTCATAGAAGAAACCAGTAGTGCCCCAGTTCTTGCACACTGAATACTCGTTGTCCTTATCCCAGGCTTGTCCGAGGAATGCAGGATCAACGTTCACCATGTTCGGCAGAAGAGACTTGTCGAATTTCTGAATGAGACCCTTTTGCACCATTTGCACGATGTATGGGCCGGTCGGGACAACAATGTCGAATCCGCTGCTTGAGCCACCGCCTGCTGACAACTTGGTGATGAGGTCTTCGTTGCTACCGAAGTAGTCAACTTTCATCTTTACGCCAAGGCTTGATTCGGCGAGTGCGCCCACCAACTCAGGATCGTCATAGTCACCCCATGTGTACATGGCAAGTGTTCCTGATGACTTATTGATAACGCGGCTCCAGTCGCCCGTTGCTTGTGTTGCACCCTCACCTGCTGCTGCAGCAGTGGTATCAGGTGAATC
>CAIZMV010000236.1 GCA_903934195.1 uncultured Acidimicrobiaceae bacterium
GCTCACCAAAAAAGCCCTTCATGAATCGGGTGAAGAAAATGGTGATGATGAGCGCCCACAGGAAGACTGCTCCTCCGAGCTTCATAATTCCGCCAGCTAGTTGTTGATCACTTAGCACTGACATTCCCCAGACTCGAACTGGAGTGTCATAGTGGTTATACACAGAGCCTTCAGCGAATGTCAGCCACCCTGCAGGAATTGAAGGCACCAGAGATGTGCAGAAGAGATAGACCATCATCGCCCCATAACTCATGCGCCATTCTTTTGCCGGGCCACATATCGGTGTCCACAGCATTAAAGCACTGAACACCAACAACACGTGGAGGCTGTAGTGCAAAGGGCCACCAGCTGCGGAACGATTCACCAGTGCAGGGATATGAGTAATCAGTAAGACCGCGTTGTAGGTGACAGCAGCGATCACCGGGCGCGTGAGAAACCTAATGACTCGATACGTGCGGCCGCGTCCCACCAGTAGGCGGAACAGCCACTCCGGTGTTGCGAGTAGCGCAAGCGGCGGAATGATGTAGGTAAGAATTGTGTGCTGCAACATATGCATGGAATACAGGTATTCCTCGGCGATGTCATGTAACGGCCAATCTGTTGAGATCAACAACAGGAAAATCATGAGGGAAAAAATCCTGATTTGTTTGCGCGAAATCACTTCCCCACTGGGAACAACTTTGGGGCCGAGCACTCGAATCGCGTACACGAACGCGACTATGAGGCCAATGATCAACACCCAAATCTCTAGGTGCTGCTGGTACCGCCAGGGGTCCGTATTAAGTGTTGGTTCGATGCCAGAGATCAGCATTGCCGACCCGCCCCGCTAATTACGCGATGAAGAACTTGAAGGTAGCGAGAGCCGCGATGTACACGAATAACGCAAGCCCAAGACCTGTATAGAAAAGAAAGCTAAAAATCTTGCTATCAAACTTCAGATGCATGAAGTACGAAACGACCATTACAAACTTGACCACCATCATGATGAGCAGTGAAGGCATGAACAACGGACCGAAATCTACGTAGTAGGTAGAAACCTCAAGAGCTGTGATGAGGGCCAAGATGATTGCAATCTTTATATAGCCGGCATCGGACATTCCGTGCTCTTGTGCGTCTTCGTGTGTTTCAGTAGCTGTTGTCATGATGCGCTCTCAATCAGGATGGGATTAGGTAAACCAGGGTGAAAATAATGATCCACACAACGTCAACAAAGTGCCAGTACAGGCCAATGAGTTCAACAACCTCGGCCTTATCGCCCGTGATCTTGTTCTTTTTGATGATGCCCATTAAAGACAGCAACATAATGACTCCGACAGAAACGTGAACACCGTGGAAGCCGGTCAAAGAATAAAAGCTTGAACCGAAAAGGCTTGTGGTGAAGCCGAGGCCTTCACGATAGAAAGTTGTGAACTCATACACCTGGCCACCAACAAAGGTTGCGCCCAAGAGTGCCGTAATTGTCAGCCACAAGTTTGTCTTGCTGTCGTCCTTGCGATGTGCCGATGACACTGCAAGCACCATGGTGAGCGATGACATCAACAGAACGAAACTGCTGACCGAGGTGAAAGGGATGTCGTAAATCTGTGAAGGATGTGGTCCGTTTTGAACGCGACCGCGATACAGCATGTACGTAGAGATGAGACCACCAAAGAGCAAGCACTCTGATCCGAGGAACAACCACATTGCCAGCTTGTTGTTTGACAAGCCAGTTGATGAATGATGCCCGTGATCAGCTGCGTGACCGGTGTCGTGTGTTGCGATATCAGCCAAGGGGAGCTATCTCCTTCGTGTGACCGTCGGTAGACGGTGTATCAAAATCGATTGATTCGGGTACTGATGGTTCAAGAACCCATCCGTATGAGGAGAAGAGAACCACAAGTGCTCCGAACACCATGATTGGGGTTCCGTAGATGACTCCCATACCAAGTACTCCAACACCAATGGCGAGAAGTATTGGCCAGTACGAAGGTCCTGGCATATGAATGTCAGCATCAGCAGCAGCTTCTTCGGCGCGAACTAGTTCTTCACCGGTTGCCACTTGCTTCATCGTGTGAGTGGCTTCATCTTCTTCATACTTGCGGTGGAAAAACTCGTCGAGGTGATGAACCACAGGAATGCGATCAAAGTTGTGCACCTTAGGAGGACTAGCGGTGATCCATTCCAATGTACGTGCGTCCCATGGGTCGATTGGAGCGCGCTCTGGGTTACGAGTGGTCTTGATGACGTTAATGATGAAGAACAGAACGCCGACGGCCAAAATGAACGAGCCGATTGAGGCCACCATGTTCCACATTCCGAGGTTGAAGAAACCTTCGCCGGCACGAGCTTCAGTCCATACGTACATACGGCGTGGCTGACCTTGTAGACCAAGGATGTGCATTGGTCCGAACGTGAGGTTCATACCAATCACCATGAACCAGAAGTTCCAGGTACCCAATTTTTCGTCGAGCATCTTGCCGAATACTTTTGGCCACCAGTAATAGAAGCCAGAGAACAATCCGAACACCATTCCACCAAACAACACGTAATGGAAGTGAGCAACGATGTAGTACGTATCTGTTTGTTGAGTATCAGAGGGTGCAACTGCGTGGGTAACGCCTGACAAACCACCAATGGTGAAGAGGATGACGAGACCAATTGCAAACTTCATGGCTGCTGAGTACCAGATCTTGCCGCCCCACATTGTGAGCAGCCAGTTGAAGATTTTTACTCCAGTAGGAATAGCAATTGCCATTGTGGCCATTGAGAACACGGCAACAGACACAGGGCCAAGACCAGAAGCGAACATATGGTGAGCCCATACGCCGAAGCCGACGAGTCCGATAGATGCACCAGAGAACACAACAAACGGGTATCCAAAGAGAGGCTTACGTGAGAACGTCGGCAGAACTTCAGAGATGATTCCGAACGCCGGCAAAATCAAGACGTACACCTCTGGATGACCAAAGATCCAGAACAAGTGTTGCCAGAGAAGAGGGTCTGCACCCTGTGACACATCGAAGAACGTTGCACCATACGAACGCTGGAACATCAACAACACGAGAGCCACGGTGATAACTGGCAATGAGAAGACCAAGAGGAACTGCACGACGAGAATCATCCACGTAAACACGGGCATCTTCATCAGAGTCATTCCGGGTGCACGCATGTTAAGCACGGTGACAATCAGGTTGATAGAACCGATCAGCGAAGCAATACCTGCAATCTGCAAACCGAGAATCCAGAAGTCGACACCATTACTTGGCGAGAACACTGGTCCCGAGTTTGGTGCGTACATGAACCAACCGCCGTCAGCAGCTCCGCCAAGGAACCATGATGCGTTGAGAATGAGACCACCACTGAGGAATAACCAAAACGACAAGGCGTTCAAACGTGGGAAGGCAACGTCTCGAGCACCAATTTGAAGTGGCAAGAAATAGTTTGCAAATGCTGCTGCCATAGGCATGGCGAAGAGGAAGATCATCGTCGTTGCGTGCATGGTGAACATTTGGTTGTACTTGTCAGCACTAAGAATGCGGCCGTCTGGAAGAGCTAACTGCAAACGAATGAACAGCGCCTCGACACCACCGACAATGAAGAACACAAAAGCAACAGCGCCGTACATGATTCCGAGTTTTTTGTGGTCAACAGTAAAGAGCCATTCACGCCAGCCTGTTGTGTTTACTGGGCGACGCACTGCGCCGAGTGTCTGTGTGGGCGAGATTGTCAACTTGTTCGACAGACTTGGTGACTCAGAGGGCGTAAGAGTTAGTTCATTGGTGGACATGGGATTCTCCGATTACTTCAGTGTCAGTAGGTAAGCGACGAGTTTGTCGATGTCTGTTTCGGTAAGACCAAGATTTGGCATACCACGATATTTTCCACCTGATTTAGCCAACTTGGTTGGATCTGCATACATCGGTTTCATGGCTGGAGCATTGCGCAACCAAGCACGAAGATCAGTTGCGTTCAAGCAGGACTCGGAAACACCAGCAAGATATTTCTGGCCAATGGTCTCAGGGCTTGCATCCCATACATCACTACGGCATGACTTGTTCAACAAGTCGAACTTTGCACCAGCAAAAGTGTTGCGAGACATGAGATGTGTGAGGTTCGGAGCGGCACCGGAATACACATTTTCGTCTGGTGCTGCAATTGCAGGCGTACCGTCCGCCTTCTTCAGGCCATTGACTTGGTGACAACGAATGCACTGATTCAAGAAAACGCCTTCGCCTTCTTTAGCAAGTGTTCCATCCGCAGGTGAGGTGTAGGCCTTCTGTTGGTTAGCCACCCACTTAGCGAAATCTTCCTTTGAAAGCGCAATAGCTTCCATACGCATGTTGGCGTGAGACAGTCCGCAAAATTCAGTGCACTGACCAGCGAATATTCCGGGCTTGTCGGCTTGAAGACGCAGCAAGTTGATACGGCCAGGGACCGCATCTTTCTTACCATTCAATGCTGGAATCCAGTATGAGTGAATGACGTCGCGGCTTGTTTCACGCAACAGAACTTTCGTACCTACTGGGATTACCAATTGGCCTGAAGAAATAATCGGCTGGGTGATTCCTTGTTCAGATTGTGCTGGGTAGTCATATTCCCACCACCACTGCTGGCCAGTGACGTTGATAACCATTTCAGTATCTTGAGTATTCGAAAGCTCAAAGATTCCACGGAAGGTAAAGACGCCAACAACAGTGAGGATGAGTGCAGGAATGATTGTGAGAATGATTTCAACAATTGGCTTGCCATGGCTCTGCGACGGAATCGGCTGTCCACGGTCTGTGAACTTCCAAAATGTGTAAATTGCGAAAGCTAAAACCAGCACGCCGACAACGCCAGCCATTGGGAAAACAATCCACTGGAGATTGTTAATAATCTGAGCGTTCTCGCCTTTCGGCTGCCATGTATCTTGCGGCGCGTTAGTTGCGCAACCAGCAAGTGCAACTACACCGAAGATCGTTGCAATTGAGTTACGAATGCGGTGACTTGAAGCCTTCACGTTGTTCACGATATCCATAGCCTTTTCTGATGTGTGAGGGGAGACTGAGTGACTCACGGCACGACCAACTTGATTTCTCCGGTGGCACCAGGAACTGTGAATGAGTACGGCTCGGCTTCTGTTGCTGGCTTAGGAATTGTGAGGGTCATTACTTGTTCTTGGTTCTTGCCGGTGAGTTGTGTGCATGTACCAACTTTTTCAACGACTCCAGTTTCGGCAACTTTGGCTGATCCCAAATTGACGACCAGGCGGTGATCCTCTTCATCAAGGTTGCGGAACATAACAGACGTTGCATTCGAGCGAGGAATAGTGATTGTGTCGACTTTTTTGGTCATACCAATTGCTTCTGCATACACCTTTCCATCTTTTACAAAGATGGTGGCTGTCACAGCAGAACGCAATGAGACTGTGTTGTTTGCATGGTGGTCGTAATGCTCAGATTCTTCTTCTCCACATTCACGATGTGATGCGTCGAAATGATCTTCTTCTGCAGCGACAGCAAGTTCATGACGTTCGCCTGACAGTGCTGCAAACGTTCCGACGCCAATAAGAGCCACGGCTGCAAGGACAGCTACAACAACTGTGACAGCGCCTTTCATGAATCCCTTAGAAGCAATGAGGATGCCGACTACAAAAATTGCACCGGCCGCCGCAATAAAAAAGATTGTTCCAGATTCTTTTGATAGAGCAAGGAACACTCGAGAAAACAAGAAAGCAATGATGCCAAGACCAACCGCAGCAAGTCCTGGGTATTCAATTGCGCTAATTGCGCGCTCGCGAGCAAACGTGTTGAATTCACGATCTGATGAAGCGCCATCTGCCCAGTTGTGAATTGCCCATTCAAC
>CAIZMV010000237.1 GCA_903934195.1 uncultured Acidimicrobiaceae bacterium
AATCAGCACTTGACGCCGTCGTGAATCACGATGCAGCCGTGTGGATCTCCTATTTCATCCTTGCCGCGATCTTTGGGCTCATCGGAGCCCTACTGATGCGCCGCCGTTACACAGAAGAAGACAAATAAATGAGCAACGTTCGTAACACCATCATCATTGGCTCTGGCCCTGCCGGACTCACTGCAGCTATTTACACAGCGCGTGCCTCACTTGAGCCACTCGTCATTGAAGGTGAACCAAGTTCCAGCAGCGATCAGCCAGGTGGTCAACTCATGTTGACAACCGAGGTTGAAAACTTCCCCGGCTTTCCTGAAGGCATCATGGGACCAGAACTCATGATGAATTTCCGCTCTCAAGCAGAACGCTTTGGTGCAGAGTTCATTACTGAAAAAGTAACCAAGGTTGACTTCTCGTCTCGCCCATTCAAAGTATGGATTCGCGACACTGAATACAGTGCGAACTCCATCATTGTTGCAACAGGTGCACAGTCATTAATGCTTGATTTACCCAAGGAAACCGAGCTTATTGGGCATGGTGTCTCCACATGTGCAACATGCGACGGGTTCTTCTTTCGTGGTCAAGAAATCGTCGTTGTTGGCGGCGGTGACTCTGCTGTGGAAGAAGCAACGTTCCTTACAAAGTTTGCATCAAAGGTTCACCTCATTGTTCGTCGTGATGCATTGCGCGCTTCGCGCATCATGCAAGACCGTGCAATCTCTAACGAGAAGATTGAAATTCACTGGAACTCAAAAGTGTCTGAACTTCATGGTGAACAATCACTCTCTGGTGTAACGCTTACAGACACAGTCACCGGTGCAACAAGCCCACTTGCTGTCACTGGTTTGTTCATTGCTATTGGCCACAAACCAAACACTGCAATTTTCCAGAACGTTCTGAACATGGAAGATTCCGGTTACTTGCTGACACGTGACGGTTCTACCTACACAGATATCGAAGGCATCTTTGCCTGCGGAGACGTGCAAGACCACACGTATCGCCAAGCAATTACTGCCGCTGGTTCTGGTTGCATGGCTGCTCTTGACTGCGAGCGCTGGCTCGAACACCAGCACTAGTCATGACTACGCGCATCGGAGTCGTGTCGGTTTCAGACCGTGCCTCGACCGGCGTGTACGAAGATAAAGGCGCTCCCGCAATTCACCAGTTCCTGACTGGTTGCATTACGTCCCCTATCGAATTCGTTGATTGCCTGATTCCAGATGAACAGGACACAATCTCGGCAACCCTGATTGATCTCGTTGATGTGCAGAAATGCTCATTGGTCGTTACTACTGGCGGCACTGGCCCGTCACCTCGCGACGTAACGCCAGAAGCCACCGAAGCCGTTTGCACCAAAATGCTTCCAGGCTTTGGTGAAGCAATGCGAGCGATTTCTATTGGTCTGATTCCCACCGCCATCTTGTCCCGTCAAACCGCAGGTATCCGCGGTTCGGCACTCATCATCACCTTGCCGGGTAAACCGACGGCGATTGCCGAATGTCTTGGCGCCGTCATTGCCGCAGTCCCCGATTGCCTCAGCGTGATTGGTGCACCTTCCATTGAGTTGATTCCAGCCATCGGCACGTATCGCCCTCACTAAACATTGCGGCAGTAACATAGGAACCGACGAGAGGTTTGGCTATGGCTATCACACTTACTAGTGCCACATTTGATGAGGTAATCAACAGTTCAGATACACCGATTTTGGTTGACTTTTGGG
>CAIZMV010000238.1 GCA_903934195.1 uncultured Acidimicrobiaceae bacterium
CATGCCGGCATGACAATGACTCAATCCAGCTCATCGCATGTGTATTTCGAAGTGGGTGCCACGGTTACGTCGTTCATTTTGGTTGGTCGCTATTTAGAAATGCGGGCAAAGCATTCCGCTGGTGATGCATTACGGGCGTTATTAGCCTTGGGCGCAAAGTATGCAACGGTTCTGCGCGATGGTGTTGAGGTTTCGATACCGGCATCTGTCGTGCGCGAAGGCGACATGATTGTTGTGCGACCTGGGGAAAAGATTGCTGCAGATGGTGTAGTTGCCGAAGGTGCTTCCAGCATTGACATGAGCATGGTGACAGGTGAGAGCGTGCCGGTTGATGTTGTGGTGGGCGACTCCGTTACTTCAGCAACAGTGAACATGAATGGTCGCATTGTGGTGCGCGCTACTCGAGTGGGTGCCGAGACAACATTTGCTCGCATGGCCAAGTTGGTACGTGAGGCTCAGGCCATCAAAGCACCGGTGCAGAGGTTTGCAGACAAAGTCAGCAGCATCTTTGTACCAACCGTGTTTGCAATCAGCGCTCTCACACTTGGGGGTTGGTTGTATTTCGACGGAGATGCTTCGAAAGCATTTACCGCGGCTGTAGCAGTGCTGATTATTGCGTGCCCATGCGCTCTTGGTCTTGCAACACCCACTGCATTGATGGTGGGTAGCGGTCGCGCTGCACAAATGGGAATTGTCATTAAGGGTATTGATGTTTTGCAAAGCACGCGCCGTATTGACACTGTGGTGCTTGATAAGACAGGCACTGTTACCACTGGAGTGATGACTTTGGTTGATGTGATGTGTGTTGATGGTGTGTCACGTAATGAAGCGTTGCTTAATGCCGGAGCTGTTGAGAAAAGCAGTGAGCACCCTATTGCGCGTGTCATTGTGCGTGCAGCTGAAGAAGAAGTCGGTGTGTTGCCATCGCTCGATGAGTTTGAATCGTTGCCTGGTGTAGGTGCATCGGGTCGTATTGGTGGCACAATCATCACGGTTGGTCGTGAAGAAATGTTCCGCGAACGCCTTGTGATTTTGCCAAAAGTCATTCGAGATGCATTGACATCATCGCGAGAGTTAGGCCATACCGCGGTCATTGTGACGTGGGGAGGGCAAGCAAAAGCCGTGATTTCATTGGCTGATCAGCCCAAACCGACTAGTGCCGAGGCGATTGCTTCATTACGTCTGATGGGTCTCGCACCAATATTGCTGACCGGTGACAATGCAACAACTGCACGGGCAATTGCTGAATCTGTTGGCATTGAAACCGATGAACATCATTTGTATGCGGGCGTTATGCCTGAAGACAAAGTTGCAGTGGTTCGTGATTTACAAGAACGCGGATATGCAGTTGCCATGGTTGGCGATGGTGTGAATGACGCTGCAGCACTAACGCAAGCAGATGTTGGAATTGCCATGGGTGGCGGAACAGACGTTGCCATGCAGGCAAGTGATCTCACAATTGTGAACGGAGACTTGCGATCAGTGCCCGATGCAATTCGTTTGTCACGGGCGACACTTCGCACTATTCGAACAAACGTGTTCTGGGCATTTGCGTACAACGTGGCTGCAATTCCGTTAGCTGCCTCTGGCAGATTGAACCCCATGTGGGCTGGTCTTGCTATGGCGTCATCTTCTGTGTTCGTAGTAACGAATAGCTTGCGCTTACGTCGCGTAAAATTGCATCGCTAACGTCAACTAGTTATCTCGTTCTTTGCAAGAACATGTTGCACGCGTTTGATGGCGGTGTATTTATGATTGCGAACTGTTCGCGGTGAAACGCCTTGGTCTGTAGCAATGTCGTCAGCGTGTCTTCCTTCCCCCAGTATTCGCAGTAGTTCAATCTGAGGTGCACTCACGCCCATTTCAGATGCATACGACAAAACATCATCAAGTTCTTGGTCAACAGTTTTTGCAATCTTTGCTTCTTCTATCTGCTGAAGTAATTCAAATCCGACTTGTGTTTCAGAAACTCTGCGTAGTCGTTGGTCACGGACAAATCCGTAGTACTCAACATCGCGCACAAGATTGGCAGCTATTTTTACGTGTCGGCGGTCGTATGGAAATTCACGAATCACCATCCACGCTGTTGAGATTGCGTCACCAATGGCGTTTTCAACTCCGCCCTGAGCAATGCGTCCTCTTCTACGGGCAATCGACATGACCGCCGGCATGATGCGGTGCAGGCAGACGCGTGCAGCAAGATCGTCGTGGGCGGCTAGTCGCGTCATGTGCCACAACACCAGGTCACCTGCGTCATCGTCATAGGGCGTACCAAAGCCACACATAG
>CAIZMV010000239.1 GCA_903934195.1 uncultured Acidimicrobiaceae bacterium
CGAGACAGAACGCCGGTTTTATTTGGCCAACGAAGTCAAGGTGAATGTCACCGGTGACAGCGCACGGCCACTAATCGAAGTGGAAATGACCGACGCATGGGTATGGGATATGTACCGCAAGACCCGATTCATCCCCACAGTGCGGGTGCTGAGTTTCAAAGACGTCAACGTGGAAGAACTGCCGTCAACCGATCTGCTGAATCCGAACGAGATTTAGCAACAATTCGCCTTGCCCGCGCGCGGTGGGCAGAACAACGCGCAGCCGATTGGTATGTGGCGCACGGGTTCACAGTTATTGCTCGCAACTGGACCATGCGTGGTGGGGAACTTGATGTTGTTGCGAGGCTTGGAAACATGATTGCAGTGTGTGAAGTGAAGGCTCGCGCGACAAACAACTTTGGTTCTCCGTTAGAAGCAATGACACAACTGAAGCAGCAACGAGTTCGCCGAGCAGGTTTTGCTTTTGTCCGCACTCTTGAAGAATCAGGACTTCACGTTCGTTTCGATGTGGCGGCTGTGCTTGGAACGCAATTAGAAATGCACGAAAACATTTTTTAGGTCAGCGAGTAGCACCAGTGTCGCGTCGTTGCCAGCATGCATGATGCCAATGGCGTCGCAAGTCTGGTGCATCGCGTGGCACCGCAACGGTGTGTCCCATGCCAGATGGAATCTCTTGGTTGCATCCTGGGCACAAGTACTCTTTCAGCGCTTCATACGGTTGAACGCGACGCGTATCAACTTCGCCGTAGAGATCAGTCCAAATATCACGAGCCATGGTGATTACCCGAGAAATGCCCATGCCACAAGTACAAAGGCAACACAGATTGCCATTGCTACAAACCACACATCACTTTTGCGGGCCACTTGTTTACGCGTCGGATTAAATCCCATTCACTAAGTATCGCTGCACAACCGCCGTTCTGCACGGACTCTCGGTGAGTAGCGTGGAGACAATGCGCCGCATCATCATTGCCATCACTCTCGTGGTGTTGTTTTTTGGCTCTAGCACACCCGTACTGGTGAGCGCCGAAACCACCACAACTACGCAAGCACCCGCAGAATCAGTCAGTACTAGTTCGACCAGCACAAGTTCTACGACAACATCGACCACTACGACGGTGCCAACTGCAGTCACCACCGTTCCTGAAGGTTGCGCATTGCCGCCAGTTGCTCAGGCAGTTTTTGTGGGGACCATCACGTCTCTTGATCCGGTTGCCGCCGTGTTCACCGTGACGCAAGTACGTGCTGGTTCTCTTGACGGCTATATCGATGCCAATTCTGTGGAAGTGCGGTACGGCCGCGACGTGAAGTATCTGGAAAAGAACAAGACCTACATTGTCGGTGTTGCTCTCGACAGCGTCACATCAAAACTGTCGTCAACCATTCGCGATTCAAACGAACTCTTTGGCGGGGCCGAAGTGGTGGGCTCAAATGTGCGGTGTCCGAAATTCGAAGCAGCCGCACGAACATTGCACGACGACGGCACAAGTATTGACTCTGGGTTGTTCGTTACCGTCTTTGATCAACCAGCCCGGTTACTTGCTGCATTGGTGCTACCAACACTGCTCGTTTTTCTGGCGCTGTTAGCCCTTGTGTGGTTTCGTCGCGGACTGCGTCGCTAGAGAAACAGTTAGGCAGTGAAGGCTGCTGTAGCCAATGCGCGCAATTCGGTGACTGCGTGTGCAAGGCCCTTCGGGTCGCGATACAAAGCGCTTCCCGCAATCAGAACGTTTGCTCCGGCTTTCGCTGCACCTGCGATGGTTGTTGGCGATATGCCGCCGTCAACTTC
>CAIZMV010000240.1 GCA_903934195.1 uncultured Acidimicrobiaceae bacterium
GGGCAGACCCCGCAGCGTTACATATTGACATTGGCCCTGATGGGCGCATTGTCGGTTTGTTCTGATCTATTTGCCGCGAAGTGCAGCAACGATTGGTGCACACTCGTCAATGTTTTCTGCGCCAACGATGGTGTAACTGAAGCCCCAGCGCTCGCGACGCTCGAGCAGTTGCTCAATGCATTCTTCAACTGAACCGATAAGAGCAAATGGTGATGCATCGATCATGTCTTTTGACACGCCGAACATTGATGAGATGCCGTCGACAGTTGCAGCACGATCATTTGTGACTTTCACGAAGAATGTACGGATGTTCATTTCAATGTCATTGATTCGATGCGCACCAGCGGCGGCAACGATTGCAACTTTTTCGTCTACTGATTCGGCGGTCATGGTTGAGAGTGCTTCTGGCCCAACTACACCAGCGGTCATTGTGCCGTTGATGCCAATGATGTCTGCTTCGCGAGCCGCATATGACAACACGCGCTTGCCTCCGCCACCAATGAGAAGTGGTGGACGAGCCTGCATCGGCTTTGGCTGGCCGTTGTAATTAGTAATTGTGTAGTGGTCGCCAGAAAATGAAAAGGAACCTTCTGCCATTGCGCCACGAATGACTGCGACACCTTCAATGAAACGATCGATACGCACTTTGGGGGAGTCATATGGAATTCCAGCCTCCTCGTAGTCGCTGATCATCCAGCCTGCGCCGAGACCGATTTCAAGACGTCCTTCAGAGAGGAGGTCGATTGTTGCGAGTTCTTTTGCAAGAACAACTGGGTGTTTGTAGTCATTGTCGAATACCAATGCGCCAACACGAAGTGTGGTGGTGGCGCTTGCAGCAGCCATGAGTGCTGGGATAGGTGCCAACTGGTCTGTGAAGTGGTCAGGCATGGTGAGAACTTCATAGCCGGCTGCCTCTGTGCGGCGAGCTAGTTCTGCCCATCTTTTTGCTGTGGTCTCTTTTGAGACTTGAACACCGAATCTGAAACCGCGATGGGGGAATTGTGACATAGAACAACGCTACCGAAATGGGTGACACGATGCATCAAGCACAGACAAGTACGGTGTTTTGTGTTGTGAAGTCCCCTCTGAATTGGTCCCTGCGCTTTGGCGTTGCCCTCGTGGCATCATCGTTGTTGTTGACGGGCGCGGTTGTTGGCACAGCACCACAAGTGTGGCGGGCGCTGAACGCGCATCAAGAGACTCCGGTGGCACTGCCAATCTTTAGTGGGCTCTCAACTCGCACACGCATCATGGGGGTTGCTGAAAAGCAAATTGGTGTCTTTGAATTAGAGAACAGTCAGCCGCTTGACATTGGTTCAGTGCCAGACATTGTGGTTGCAGCCGTTCTGGCGGTGGAAGATTCTGGTTTCTATCAACACAAGGGCGTGAACCTGCGCGCACTTGTTCGTGCCACCCTTGCAAACTTTCAGTATTCAAGTGGCAGACAAGGTGCGTCCACCATTACGCAACAGGTTGTGAAGAATGAATTTCTCGCTGGCTTGCCACGCGATGGTCGATACAAGATTCTGCAAGCCCGTTACGCAGTGATTTTGGAAAAGAATGTTTCAAAAGTTCAGATTGTGGAGCGCTACCTCAACACAGTGTTCTTCGGAAACAATGCGTATGGCATCCAAGCTGCTGCAGATGTGTACTTTCAAAAGACGGTCTCAGAACTCACTTTGACTGAAGCAGGGTTCTTGGCCGGGCTTGTTCGTGCACCATCCACGTATGACCCGATTCGTAGGCCTGAACAATCAAGGCGTCGATTCGAGCAAGTTCTTGAACGCTTTGTTGATGTTGGTCTGATGACTACGGAACAACGAGACACAACTATGGCAACGTGGCAGCCGCCGGAATCTGTTACCAGTGCACCTGAGAGGCCAACAAGCCGCACCTATTTCACAGAGATGGTGCGTGACTATTTGTTGAACAAGTCAACAATTCTTGGTGCTACATACCCAGAGCGGTACAACGCTTTGTTCCGTGGCGGAATTACGGTGCACACCACAATTGACCCTGTGTTGCAGGCAAAAGCTGAGAAAGCTGCGAAAGAGAAACTGCCAGCCAATAAGACCGGAATTCAATCGTCAATGATGTCGCTGGACACGGCTACTGGTGCGATGCGAGCAATTGTGGGTGGACCCGGCTTCTCGCCAGGGCGTAACGAAGTGAACCTTGCGTTGCGTCGACGCCAGACAGGCTCAAGCATCAAGATGTTCGTACTGACTGCAGCGTTGGAAGCGGGTGCTCAAGCGAGTGACCTGATTGACGGAACTCTGCCATGTACGTTTCCGAATCCAGGCCTGCCGGAAGAGCCATTTGTCATTACTAAGGGCGTTAGTCATCCTGTATCGCCGTTGGCAGAACAAACATGGCTGTCAATTAACTGTGCATATGCACGCTTGGCTCAAATTGTTGGTCTAAACCGCGTGGTCAATATGACATACAGGCTTGCTTCGTCGAGTTACTTGTCACGTGATCTGTACACCATTCAGCCGTATGCAAGTTTCTCGACTGGTGCAAATGAATTGAGTGCGCTTGATATGGCTTCAGGTACCCAAACGATTGCTAACGGCGGCATTCACAATGAGCCGTATTTCATTGAGAAAATCGAAGGTCCGAGTGGGCTTCTGTATCAGCACACAATGGCGCCGTCGCAAGTGATCACGAAAGAGATTGCTGATGCTGAAGTGGACATCTTGAAGCAAACCC
This sequence comes from uncultured Acidimicrobiaceae bacterium, assembly GCA_903934195.1. Classification (GTDB taxonomy): domain Bacteria; phylum Actinomycetota; class Acidimicrobiia; order Acidimicrobiales; family Ilumatobacteraceae; genus UBA2093. The sequence continues at coordinate 2,713 of CAIZMV010000240.1, forward strand.
TTATCAAGGGAACAGCACGACGTGACCCGCTAGAAGGCAATCGCCCAGCTGGTGGCAAGACAGGTACGCAAGATGAAAACACCAATGCATGGTTTGTGGGCTTTACAAAGCAGCTCACAACTGCGGTGTGGGTGGGCGACCCGAAGGGGTACACGCCAATGGTGAACATTCCTGAATTTAAAGCGGACGGAGTTGCGCGCGTGACAGGCAATGCGTACCCTGTGAAAATCTGGAAGGCATACATGGATGCTGCTCACAAAGATCTGCCTGTATTGAACTGGGACAAGCCACCGGGACCGACTCGTAATCCGTTACGGCTGTATTTGCCTGGCGTTGACTGCATTGCAGAGTTGGTATCTGGAAAATTGCCGAAAGCTTCGACAGGCACAATCACCACAGTTGTCCCGACGGTTACGACGTCAACAGTTCCTGTTGCGCCAGTAGTGACAACAACAGTGCCCGCAGCAGTTGGTGTTCCGGTAGCGCCGACAACAACGGTGTACCGAGGCGCAGTAGTCAGAGTTGTGGACCCAGGAACAACTATTGCACCGACTGACACAAACCCGTTGACCCCAGTAATCGGAGTAGATCCTGCTCGCTATTACGTCTATAACTGCGCAAAAGGTATTCCAGCGTCCATTAAGACCGTCCCGTAGGGGGTTCAGTACCTAATGTGGTGTTGATGCTTCTTTGGTTTATCGGCACTGCGTTTATCTCGGTCTTGTTTGTTTTTCGCGACGACAGGTTTGATTACAGAGTGCTTGCACTTGGTGCACTGTTGCCAGACCTGATCGACATTTTCAGTGGGGGAGCCTGGGTGTTTCATTCAGTTCTCGGAAGTGTCCTTGCGCTAGCACTTGTTATGGCGTTTGCGAGAAGGGGTACTGCTGCACGGCGTATGTCGCTTGCTATTCCCATCGGAATGTTTATGCACTTGGTATTCGATGGGGCCTTTAACAACACAAAAGTTTTCTGGTGGCCTTTTGCTGGCTTGAATTTTGGTGGAGCATCAATCCCGAGCTTCGATCGCATCTGGCTGAACATAATTCTTGAAATTGCGGGTGCGGCCATGTTGGCGTGGGTGTGGCGTACAAACGATTTGTCCTCTCCGCGTGCTCGTCAAGAATTCGTTCGCACTGGGCGACTCGTTTTGGAAAAGAAGTAGTCACATGTTGATCTTGTTGCGTCACGGACAAACTGCAGCCAATGCCAAAGCCTTGCTTCAGGGGCGGATGAACTTGCCGCTTGACCCTGAAGGTGAACGGCAAGCAGCGCGCAGTGGAGAGTTTTTGCGAGAGAAGTATCCGGATGCGTTGGTGGTATGTAGTCCGTTAACACGCGCGCATCAGACAGCAAGTGCAATTTCGGGCAATGTCACCATTGATGAGCGATTCATTGAACTTGACTACGGAGATTGGGATGGAGTCGCACTCACTGACGTTGACCAGACGCTGTGGGCTCAGTGGCGCAATGACCCGTCGTTTCGTCCACCGGGTGGCGAGACTCTCGTTGAGTTAGATAACCGCGTTCGACCAGCATTTGAAGAAATCAGTGAACGTGCACGCACTGGTGACGTAATTGTTGTGAGTCATGTGTCGCCTATCAAGAGCGGAGTCACGTGGGCACTTGGCACCGGACCAGACACAACATGGCGAATGCAACTAGATCGCGCGTCAATTTGTCGAATTGCAATTGGTCCGCGCGGGCCAGCACTTCTTGGGTTCAACGAAACGTCACATTTGTAAACCCGTTGGGTGACGGTGAGTCACCCTGTAAGCGGGGTTTTGTCCGTGCTTGCGCACTGGATGATCATCCCTCTATGCGATCTACCCGAAGGTTGCCTTGCGGCAGGCGGGCAGCCCAGCCTTCTGCTTGATCTTGCTTCACATGGGGTTTACCAAGCCATATGAA
>CAIZMV010000241.1 GCA_903934195.1 uncultured Acidimicrobiaceae bacterium
GCGTAGGCGCGTTCGGCCTCAGCTATTTGGCCGTCCCAAATGTCATCACGTGAAGGCCAACACATCAGTGTGTTCTGGTGCGGTTCAAATTCAGCAGGCATTACCCGTGGAAATGTAGACATTCATTTACCTCTAATTGGCGGGGGGTGAGAAATAACTGTCACTGCCGTCAAGAGTAAGTAGCGAGCCGTACAGTTCCGGACGACGATCGCGAAACAGGCCCCACGATGATCGCAATGCTGCCAATGCAGAACGATCAAAAGTGGCATGTATCACCTCTTCAGAATCACGACCAGCTTCAGCTACCAGTGCACCTGTGTTGTCGGCAATAAACGACGAGCCATAGAAATTCACTTCAGTTGAGTTCTGAACTTCGCGGCCAATTCTGTTCGCTGCCATCACAGGCAACAGATTTGCTGCCGCATGACCCTGCATCACGCGTTGCCAGTGACGCGAAGAGTCCCATGTTGGGTCTTGTGGTTCACTACCAATAGCTGTGGGATACAAAATGCACTCAGCACCTTGTAATGCCATGGCGCGCGCTGCCTCAGGAAACCATTGATCCCAACAAATACCGACACCAACTCTTCCGTGCTTCGTGGCCCACACACGAAATCCTGTGTCACCAGGACTGAAGTAAAACTTCTCGGAATAACCGGGCCCATCAGGAATGTGACTCTTGCGATACACGCCCATACGAGAACCGTCTGCATCAACCATGACAACCGTGTTGAACAATGCATTCCCAGCACGTTCATACACACTGAGTGGCAGAACCACATTCAGCTCAGCAGCTACTTTTTGAAATTGTGAAATGGTTGGATTCTCGTCAATAGACATTGCGCGCTGGTGGTGCGCGGCATCATGTTCTTTGCAAAAGTATTCATCTTCGAACAATTCGGGAATAAGGATTATTTTCGCCCCTGCCGATGCTGCCTGGCGTACCAAACGTTCAGCTTTTGCAACATTGTCATCGCGGGAGTCGGACATAGACATCTGAATGGCAGCAAGGGAAAGTGTCATGTCTCTACTCTAGGGATGTTGTCTTTCCTGTCAGGTGTGAGACAATCAGGTCATGGTTATTGCCACCAAGCAGTCGGAAAAATCACGCCAAACTGACCTCAAAGTCGCCCATAGCGCAGCCAGTGCAGTGCGCACTGTTGGTGTCGACCAGATGGCATTAACTCGGGTGGCTGCCGATGCCGGGTTTTCAAGTGGCGCCATCTATGCCCGATGCGATGACAGATCAGAACTTGTGGTCTTGGCGTGGGAAAAAAGCTTCTGGCCGATGTTGTCAGAGATGATTACTTTGCTTGCTGATGCGGTGATCACTAAAGACAACAGCAGCATGGGAAAAATCGCTGAATTGTTCATTCGCTCTACCGACCCAGGAATCGTGCCAGATCTTGGTAGCGCCATGGAAGTCATCATCGCTTCGCGACGCGATGAAACAATCGGTGAAGTTGTGCAAAGAGACATCAACGGTCTGCTCGATGACCGTGGTGTTGGCCCATCAACAGATGGAGCGCTACGCCAATCTGTGGTGTCTGCAATCAGCACATTGTTCGGAGCATCGTTGTTGAACTCTGCGTATGTTGACAACAAGCACAACATGATTGATCCGACCGCACTGATTGAAGTGTTTACCCTTTCAGCTCATTCGCCAGTCAAGCCCGCAAAATCTGCAGGCACGCTGCGAAACACCGCCCCATACCAATTCCCCACAACCTACGATGATGTTCGCGATGCACTTATTGCTGCGAGTGAATACGTGATCTCCCGTACAGGTGTTCACAAAGCCACTGTGTCGCGAATCGCGCGTCGAGCAGGCGTCAGTGTTGGCGCAATCTATGGCTTGTATGAAAACAAAGATGCTCTCGTAGCAGATTGTCTTGAAGTTCTCTTCCCCCCACAAAGTCGTCGCGACGTAGAGGAATGGTCACGAGTTTTTACGGCAACAGACCAACGAGCAGTTGTCACCGATATTTTGGCGAACTACATGTCGCCGTCTTTTGCTCAGTGGCGTACATTCCGCCTAGAAAGCATCGTTGCTGCACGGCACTCTCCCGATATTGCAGCTCAACTAGCGGCGTACACTTTTGCAGCCAGACGTTCACTCATGGCTGCTGCTGTAAAAGCCCCTACAGGTGCCACCATTAGCCCAGATACAGGTTTATCTGCCCGCGCAAGCGTTCTGGGGCTCTCTATTCTTGAAATCGTTGACCCCACAATCTGCCAGCTTGACTGGCGATGGATTCCCATCGGTCGATAATCACTAGTCTTCGCTGATGCTCGAAGAACTGTCAGCCAAAGTCCGATCAGGGGAAATCAACCCTGTTGATCTCGTAAATGAAAGCCTTCGTCGTATCGAAGGAGCTTCATCATTGAATGCGGTCGTTGCAACATTCGCCGACGAGGCACGTGCGTTGGCCGAATCACATCCGCGTATCGGAGCACTAGCCGGATTGCCGTTCTTAGTGAAAGACATGGCGCGAGTAAAAGGCCATGTCACAACATCAGGCTCTGCGATATACGCCAACGGCCCTGTTGACGAAGTTGATGATTCTGTTGTGTCACGACTTCGCGAAGCTGGCGCAATCATCATCGGTAGAACAAACAGCCCAGAGTTCGGTGCAACAGCATTCACATCAAACAAGGTGTACGGCGCAACGCGTAACCCATGGAACACTGAAAAATCACCTGGTGGTTCAAGTGGTGGTTCTGCAGCCGCTCTTGCTGCAGGCTTGACACCTATCGCCACCACCTCTGATGGTGGAGGCAGCGTGCGCGGACCCGCATCTTCATCGGGGCTTGTCGGTTACAAACCTTCAATGGGAGCAATCGGCAGAAACGTATTGCCTCGATGGATTGATTTCTCAACTCAAGGAACAAGCGGCCACACTGTTGCTGATGTTGCCTACGAAGCTGCAATTACCCACGGGCCAGCCAATGGAGATTTCTTAGGTCTCCCCGCAAAAAGCATCGCATTGAATTCTGTAATGCCCCGCCGCGTTCTTGCGTGTCGTACATTTCGGACAGATGTTGATCCAGACATTGAAGCCAACTACGAATCAATGATTGATGCGCTGGTAGCAAGTGGCGTCACAGTGGAACGAGTTGCGTCACCATCAGACAATGACACAATTTGGAACTGGTTCATCATGTCAACTGCACAACTGACTCAGAGTTTGCGCCATGAAGAACACCGTTGGAGTGAATTGTCTGACTATGTGCAATCTCAATTGAAGTTTGGTTCCACGGTCACCATTGACCAGTACATCGCTGCTCAAAGAAAACGTCATGAAGTCAGTATTCGATTTGATGAACTGTTAGGAACTGATGCAGTTCTTCTCACCCCAACATCTAATGCTCGTTCATGGCCAGCTGAAGGGCCACTGCCTGCACGTGCTGGTAATACCGACGACCCAATGGTCACGCTAAACACGCCTGATGCAAACTTCACAGGTCACCCGGCCACAAGTGTGCCGATGGGTCTTGACGACAACGGAGTCCCGTGTGGCATTCACATCACGGGGCCCAGATTTGCAGACAATCTCACACTTGGTCTTGCCTCACATATCGAGCAGATTAAGCCGTGGCCA
>CAIZMV010000242.1 GCA_903934195.1 uncultured Acidimicrobiaceae bacterium
GGCCCGATGTATTGCTCGAGCATGCGCAAGATGGCGCCGCCCTTTTGGTACGTGAGCACATCGAACATGCCATCAGCATCTGCAGGGGAGTTGACAGGAAATTCAATGGTGCGGGTTGAGTGCAGTGAGTCAACATCGAATGCAGCACTGCGGTCAAGACCAAATGAAGTCCATAGTTTCCACTGTGGCATGAACGCATCGCATGCTGCGTATTCCATGAATGTGGCGAATGCTTCATTTAGCCAGATGCCATTCCACCAGCGCATGGTGACAAGGTCACCGAACCACATATGTGCAAGTTCATGAGCAACAACGAGTGCGACAAGTTCTTGTTCGACTTGTGTTGAAGTTTCAGGGTCAACCAGTAGCAACACTTCGCGGAATGTGATGCACCCCACGTTTTCCATGGCGCCCGCAGCGAAGTCTGGCAATGCAAGAAGGTCAACTTTGTCACTTGGGTATGGAACGCCGTAGTAGGTCTGGAACCAATCAAGCGCAAAAGTACCGGCACGCATACCAAATTCTGTGAGATGAGATTTACCTGGCACGTGAATGATGCGCACTGCAATGTCACCCACCATCTCGGTTTCAGTTGCTTCGAGTGGCCCAACAACAAATGCAACCAAATAGGTAGACATGATCATGGTGTCAGCGAACCAGATGCGTGTGAGGCCACCAGAAAGAACTTCGCGGCGTGTCTCGCTGCTGTTTGACACTGCGAGGAATTCGCTCTTGATGGTGAGGTCGATTGCGAACACGGCTTTGAAATCGGGTTCGTCGAAGCAGGGGAATGCACGTCGGCAGTCGGTGGATTGCATTTGCGTAGTAGCGATGGTGCGAAGAACGCCGGAGTCGTCTGTGAAGGTAGACCGGTAGAAACCACGCAACTTGTCGTTCAGAATGCCAGTGAAGGCAATTGCGATATTGCATGGGCCCTTTGCAACATTGGCACTGATGATGAGACGTTCTGATTCTTCATGCAATGTAAACGAGGCTGCGATGCCGTTAACAGTGACTGAGGCGATGTCGAGTTCGATGGCGTTAACGACAATCTCGGAAACTGCTTCAGTTGCTTCAGCCGCGATAAGAACTGTGCCCGTAAATGACGCTGCATCGAGATCTGGGGTTAAAGACACCTCGTAGCGCGAAGGCAAAACGGTGCGGGGGAGGCGAAAGGGATTATTGAGGTGGCTCACCCAATAAAGGCTAGTGGGGTGCGCCCTGCGACTACCGTAGAGAATCGTGCCACGTAGTCATCCTTTCACCGCCCATGTTCCTTCTCTCACCAACAAAGAAGGAATTCTGTACGACGTTGTCGGGGTGGGTAACGCCCTTGTGGACATGATTGCCATGGTTGATGATGCTTTCCTTGCCTCAAACGACATGGTGAAGGGTTCGATGGCGCTGATCGAAACCGATCGGGCCGTGCACTTGTCAACTGCAGTCGGGGCAAGCACGCGTACCAGTGGTGGCTCTGGTGCAAACACAATCGCAGGTATTGCAAGCCTTGGCGGAGACGTTGCGTTCATTGGCAAGGTAGCTAGCGATGAATTCGGCGATGTATTTGCTGCTGACATGAAAACTGTTGGTGTTGATTTTCGAAGTGGCGCTCCTGATTCTTCTGTTCCAACAGGACGATGCATCATTGCAGTTACGCCTGATGCTCAGCGCACAATGAACACGTTTCTTGGTATCTCTACTCAGTTGTCATTTTCAGACCTTGACTCAGACATAATTTCTGCAGGCGCAGTGCTGTATCTCGAGGGGTACCTGTTTGACCGCGACGAAGCAAAAGATGCATTCCGCAAGGCAGCAGCAGTTGCACATGCATATGGCCGAGTGGTGTCTCTGACATTGTCCGATTCGTTCTGTGTTGATCGTCATCGTGCTGATTTTCAATCGTTAGTACGCAATGACATTGATGTGTTGTTCGCCAATGAAGATGAATTGAAGTCTCTGTACAAGACAGCAGACTTTGACGAA
>CAIZMV010000243.1 GCA_903934195.1 uncultured Acidimicrobiaceae bacterium
CATCGCGGCGCTTCATTCCGATTCGCTTCATCACAGATTCACTTGGCGTATTGGTTTGCGTAGTGAACGAGAAAATCTCGGATATGCCGTGCTCTTCGAACCCGATTCGCAGTGATTCTTTCGCAGCTTCTGTGGCGTAACCCTTACCCCACGCCCACGAGGCAAGCCGCCAGCCGACTTCGATACACGGCGTGAATGCAGTTCGAAAGGTCGCACGCGCTAGCCCGGTAAAGCCTGCAAATGAACCACCCACTTCTACAACCCACAACCCGAATCCATCTTCGCCATGCCGTTGAGACACACGGTCTACAAACGACACACACTCGTCGAAGGTCATCACAGATGGGAAATATCTCATGACGTCTGGGTCTGCACACATCTGTGAAAACGGTTCGATGTCTGACGAATTCCATTCGCGCATCGTCAGACGCTCGGTGCGGTACATGACTAACCGAGCCGCGTCATCAAATCTGTGAGTGCTTCACGAATCTTTGTATCAGATATTCCGGTAACAACTTCAAGACCAGTTGCCGAGTCAAGGACAAAAGTGATGGAATCGATTGCCTTCTTGTCACGACCCATATCAATAATCAACTGATCTGGCGTAATTCCATTCGGCAGTGCATGACGAAGTCCGTACAAACCATGCACAACTTCATAATGCTCATCCACGCGGGCTTCATCAATTCGCCCCATGCGATTAGCTAGATGAGCTGCGTATAACAAACCCACCGCAACTGCTTCACCGTGTGCAATTGAAAAATCTGTAGCAATTTCTAATGCGTGCGCCAGGGTGTGTCCGTAGTTCAACAGAGCACGAATGCCGCCTTCGCGTTCGTCGGCCGACACGATGTCAGCCTTGATCCGCACACATCGCGCAATTCGGTCAACCATTGACAATGAACTCAAGTCTTCACGAACTATGAAGTGATACTTCGCCATCTCTCCAAGACCACAGCGCATCTCTCGTTCAGGCAAGGTATCAAGCGCGTCCATTTCGCATACAACACCGTGGGGTTGCCAATATGCACCCACCAAGTTCTTACCCTCAGCGATGTTGACGCCAGTCTTGCCGCCGACAGCAGCATCAATCATTGCGAGCAGTGAAGTGGCAACGTGCACAACCGGAATGCCACGGTGATACGAGGCTGCGGCAAAACCGGCAACATCAGTAACCATGCCGCCCCCAACCGCGACAACAACGTCTCCGCGAGTGAGACCTGCTTGAGAGAATTCACGGCACAAGCGTTCAATAGTGGAGAGCGTTTTATGGCTTTCCCCCGCCCCAATGATGTGCGTTGACACGTCGACACCAGCAAACGATGGAATGTATTTGGTCGGGATTCCGTCTTGAGTAACAATCGCCACTCGCCGCGCAGAAGACGGGATCATGTTTTGGGCATGAGGCAGAACTCCGTGGCCAACAACTACGGAATACGAACGATCACCGAGATTGACAATCTCTTCTACTGCATCACTCATGATCATTTCCTACAAATTCTTCTTGCTCGTCTAATGCGTCTATCAACAAATCAACAACTGATTCAACACTTCGGTCTGATACGTCAATCACTATGTCTGCGACAGAAGCATAGAGCGGACCGCGATCTTCAGACATCTGTGTCAAGGTTCCCATTCGGTCATTATCTAGCAATGGGCGGTGAACACCTTTCGCGGTGCGCTCTGCGAGAACTTCGGGCCGAGCGTGCAGCCATACCACTACAGCTTCACCAGAATTTCGAGCTTCATCCAGCATCTTTCGGTTCTGTTCACGTACAACAACTCCGCCAGCGCCGGCAATAACCGGACTTCCAGGCCGAGAAAGACACTCGCGCAATACTTCAGTCTCAAGTTCCCTAAAAGCAGATTCGCCGGACTCGGCGAAAATTTCTCTCACCGTTCGACCGTCCCGGTTTTCTATCAGTTTGTCAGTGTCGAGCAATTCTGCGTGGCGATGTTCAGCGAGCAGCCTCGCCACCGTGGTTTTTCCCGTTCCCATGAGTCCAACAAGGACAATGCAGGGTTCCGAACGGGTCACGACTCTAGTGTTGCCCGAAATGACGTTGCATTGCGAATGAATTCAGACAGTGAGTCTCCGCCAAACTTCCGTTGCGCTTCTGCGGCAAGAACCAAAGCAACCATTGTCTCGGCAATAACGCCCATCGCCGGCACTGCCGTGACATCTGTGCGTTCTTTGAAGCTGACAGTCTCTTCTTTGGTCAACGTGTCTACCGTCTTCAATGTCGGCTTATTCAATGTTGCAAGTGGCTTCATGGCGGCACGCACAATAAGGGGCTCACCCGTTGTGATTCCGCCTTCGGTGCCACCAGAGCGATGACTTTCACGTACATACCGGTGTTCTGTTGCGTCCCAAGAAATGGGGTCATGGGCCTGACTGCCACGTAAACCGGCAACTTCCCAGCCATCACCAATTTCAACGCCTTTAACAGCCTGGATGCTCATGATTGCTTGAGCCAACAATGCATCGATCTTGCGATCCCAATGAACATGACTACCGAGACCAATGGGGACTCCGTGCGCAATGACTTCAACAATGCCACCGAGTGAATCGCCTTCACGAGCAGCTGCCTTAATGGCTGCGATCATTGCGTCTTCACCTGACTTAGAAAAACAGCGAACCTCAGAGGCGTCAATTGCAGCAAGATCAGCCATCGTGGGCAAAGTGATTGACGGAGCCGCAGCGTCTCCCATTCGAACAACGTGACTAAGAACTCCGACACCGAGGTGCGACAACAGTTGCTTAGCCAACGCACCCGCAGCAACACGGGCTGCAGTCTCACGCGCACTAGCGCGCTCTAGAACATCGCGCGCATCTGTGAAGCCGTACTTTTGCATACCAACAAGATCAGCATGACCAGGGCGAGGCTGAGTGAGCGGAAACTCGGTGGCTCCTGGCTCTGGTGACATTTCGGCGTGCCATTTATCGCTGCGGAACCATTCAGAGTTTTGAATCTCGATTGAGACCGGAGAACCAAGGGTGCGACCGTGACGAACTCCGCCTACCAGCGTTACACGATCTTCTTCGAACCGCTGACGAGGACCTCTGCCATAACCAAGACGACGACGAGCCAATTCAGATTCGACATGTTCAGCCAAAATAGGGAGGCCAGCAGGAAGACCCTCGACAATGACTGTGAGGGCGCGACCATGAGATTCACCGGCTGTGAGGTACCTAAGCACGGTTTTCAGACTACTTGCGGCGAGCGGAAAGTTCCCGCTCTGCGGCTAATCGCATTGCCGATGCGTCTGAGAATTCGCCAAACCAGAGTTTTTGCTGGTGGCGAGCTTGGTGAATAAGCATCCAGAGCCCATCCACAACTGTGGCGCCAGTCTCACGAGCGGCCATGAGAAGTGAAGTCTCTAATGGCGAATACACCGCATCAAGAACTATTAGTTGGCTATGTAAGTGAACCGGATCAATCGGCAGATCAGCAGTGTTCATACCGACCGATGTGGCGTTAATCAGGATTGACGCCGATGCAATGCTGCTTTGGTCACCAAGCGAGATAGACACTTCGTCTCCGAAGCCCGCAAAAGAGTTCACAAGATCCATTGCGTTTGATTGTGTTCGATTAACGACTACAACATGTGCGCCACGCCTCACCAGCGCTAGAGCAATTGAACGCGCCGTGCCGCCAGCACCAAGAAGCACCACTGTTGCGCCACGCAAACGTGCACCCCCCTGTTCGATTAATGCATCACAACATCCGTCACCATCGGTGTTGTGACCAATTGACCCTGAAGCACCAAACGAAATGCAATTCACTGCATTCAAGAAGTCAGCATCAGGAGTAACAAAATCAAGAAAGTCGATGACAGCCTCCTTCAGAGGCATCGTGACTGACAAGCCGACTAACCCGTCCGCCTGAAGACCGCTCATTGTCGCTTCAACATCATTGAGCCCGCACTCAACTGCCGTGTACTCGCCATCACGATGTGCTGCTGCAAAAGCCGCGTTATGAATGGCAGGAGAAAGAGAATGTGAAATTGGAGTGCCGATAACAGCTGCAATCATGCTCATGGCAGCAGACCTGCTGTTTTGGATTTCTCCACATTTGCCAGATGCTGGTCGTATGTAGTTGCAAAGACATGCCCACCTGCTTCGTCAGCTAACACGTAATACAGGTATTCACATTTCACACCAGCAGGTAGACCTACACACGCAGCATCACTTGCAGGAGGTGTTCCGAACGGCGCAAGTGCTGCCTGAATTGATGCTTTTCCTGGGTTTGCAATTGGAGTCGGGGGCAACCCTGCGTTGATATACGTGTTGTACGGAGTGTCGGTTGCTTTCATTTCGGTCCATGTCATCGCTGGATCTTGACCGTATTTCACCGAGGCATCTATCTCTAGTTTCATCTTCTTCGCCAATCGGTTGTAGATGACTTGAGCAATCTTTGAACGATCGCCCGCAACTTTTGCCTCACGCTCGATCAAGGAAGCAATGATCAAGACTTCATACTGACTAAAACCTCTGGCCTTTGCACCTGCTGCCAGATCCACCTGACGGGCCACTCGCTCCATCATGGATGCCAAGCGAGCAACTACTCGAGATTCTGTGTCGTCCCCTGAAATTTGATACGTATCAGGGAACAACAAGCCCTCTAGCGAACTGACACTTTTTGGCCGTAATGTCGAGGCCGTCTCCGGACTATTGGCTGCAGCCAAAAAGTCTTCAGACTTCATGAAAGTCATCTTTTCTGAAAGCCTTTGCGCCATCTGAGCAATGGTCATTCCTTCAGGAAATGTGACAGAGATGAATGTCTGAGCAGGCGGAGTTGACAATGCTTCGACGATGTCACCCGCATTATCTCTTGGCTTCAATGCGTAATACCCAGGAGTCAGGGCAATTGCGCCCTTAGTAGAGACATACCAACGAAAAATTGTTGCATTGCTAATAACGCCGGCTTCCTCAAGCCGCGAAGCAACAGAAGAAAACGTGTCGCCCTCATTCACTGTGAAGTTCACAGCAACGCCAGGTGTGCCAGATGGATTCAGAACCCCAACAGCCCACCAACCCAATGCACCAAGCAACAGCAAGGAAGAAGCAACCACGATGGCTACTGTGCGAGTGACGCCTCGCAGATGCCGTAACTCAGGAGGTGTTGATTCCAAGGCATCTTCAGGCACATCATTCACTCGATCCCATGGGTCGTCATGCCAGTTGTTCGGTAGAAGCGGGTCGCCTGTCATGAGTTAGCCGAATGCGCTTGAGTATCTAGCCATGATTGCAACATGACCGCCGCTGCAACTTTGTCAACAACACGGCGACGCGCTTGAGCATTCATCTTTTGTTCCATCAACACTCGATCTGCTTCCACCGTTGTCAGACGTTCATCATGAACATGAACTGGTACACCCACAACCGTAGCCATACGCGCTGCTTCCACCCGGGCAGCCTGTGCGGCTTTCCCTTCTGAACCATCCATGTTTAACGGAAGCCCAACAATGACTGCTTCGGCTTCTTCTTCAACCACCATCTTTGCGATGTTGCGATGATCGCCCCCCATAGACCCACATCTCTTCAAGACTGTGTACGGAGTTGCAATTGTGCCGCTGCGATCTGACGTTGCAATACCAATTCGCTTCGAACCGAGATCGATGCCTAGCACTCTCACGAATTATGCAATCGAACCGATGGCAGCTCGGGTCTTGTCCCGCGCAAGTTGTAACGCTTCGTCGAGCGCGGCCGGGTTCTTACCGCCGGCTGTCGCAATGTCGCCTTTGCCGCCTCCGCCTCCGCCAACGGCTGTCGCGGCTTCCTTTATGAGTTCAGATGCATTGCCCTTTACTGCTGAAGTAGTGGCCGCAACGAGGGATACGCCACCAGTATCAGTGACAGCACCAACAATGACAGCAACAATGCCCGGTTGTTGGCGAATAGCAACGGCAAGGTCGCGCACGTCGCCAGCGGTAAGACCATCTACACGTGCAACAACAAGACCATCAATGGCAGTCGCTGCTAGTTCGACTGCCCGACCTACAGATAACTTTCCGCGCAAAACTTTGATCTCGTCATTCGCCGCTTTTAGTTCATCAAGTCTGCGTGACACACCAGCTGCAGCTTCATCTGGACGAACACCAACGGCTTGTGATATTTCATTCAGAATGGCATCGTTGCGCTGCATGTACGTGACGGCGTTTGCACCAGTAACAGCTTCAATACGACGCAAGTTTGAACCAATTGAAGACTCACCGATGATTTTGATGAAGCCAATGTCGCCAGTAGCTGACACATGCGTTCCTCCACATAGTTCAGTTGATGCACCCGCATTCAAGACACGCAC
>CAIZMV010000244.1 GCA_903934195.1 uncultured Acidimicrobiaceae bacterium
GGCAGTCAGTATGTCAAACGGCTCATCTCGAGTTACGTCGACTGCGTATTTCCGCGGTGTCATTCGATGGAACTGTACGAAAGCTTGTGTCGGCTGGTAGTTGACACGAATCAAGAAAGATAAGTGAATTTCATGTCTCGCAAATTTGTTTCCATTGCAGTGTGTGCAGCAATAGTCCTTTCAGGGTGCGGTGGTGGCAGCTCTGGCGCAACCGAGAAAAATCAGGTGATTGAGAGCGGGATGTTGATGCAAAGTGATTCATTTTCTTTTGCGAATTTCGGTGCCTCTGCGACCGATTTAAACTTCGATGAAACCGATCTTGTTGCCATGTTCGGAAATTCCGACGGTGTATGTATTGATGGTAAAACTGATCCCTGTGTGCCGATAGCTGAAGCGGCAGTGTGGGCACGAATGGTGAACCAGGCTCGCCAGGCTGGGCACTGTGAAGGATTTGCAGTTCTTGCTGCATCTCGATTTGAGAAGAAAGAAACGCCGGAAAATGCTCTTCTTGAAAATGAAGGTGACGTAACGCATGGATTAATGCGGGCATTCGCCACACAATTTCTGCCCGAAGTGCAGCAAGAAACCGTCAAGTGGCAGCAGACCGCTCCATCAGAATTAATCAAGCAACTAAAGGACGGGCTTGCATCTCAAAAAGTTCCTTTCAGCATGGGCCTCTACTCCGATGCAGGTGGTCATGCGGTATTGCCCTATGCGTTGAAGTATCTAGATGGTGATGTCGTTCGAGTCATGGTCTATGACTCGAACTGGCCAGGTGCCGATCGATATGTCGATGTCAATGTGAAGGCAGAGACATGGGAGTTTTCTTATTCGGGGAAAGATCCCGTAACCGATACTGCAAAATGGTCCGGTGGCTTAGGAGACATTGATCTCACCTCAATGGATTCTCGTGTAAATGCGAAGTGTCCTTTCTGTAGCAATAATTCTGGAATCGCTAAAACAATCCTTGTCTTGCGTAGTGCCACTGGAGATTGGAGCGTGAATACTCCAGGGGGAGTCATCTCTCCGGGTGCTCCCGATATCGCAACAGGATCAACAAGGCCGTTGAAGAGGGCGCAAGGTGATTCGGCTCCGGTGGATTATGTCATCGTTCTTGATTCGAGTTCGCCAGCCACTTTTACGTTGCCATCGGCGACAAAGGTTGTTGGTGTCACACCCAATGCGGCTCTTGAGTTCAGTAGTCCAGAATCTAATAGTTCGACAAACGTGGAAGTTGTGGTCGGGGACTCTGGTATTTCCAGTAATGATCCTGGCGTTGTCGTTTCGCTCGCAGACGGAAACCTTGTGGCGACTGCTAATGGTCAAACCGCGAAGCTTGAATCAAGTGCAAGTGGAATTGCAGTAAATGTCTCTACAGCATTGGGTCAACAAATTTCATTGAACGTCAACGATGCAACTCCAACTGTGGAAGTGAAAACAAGTGGAGCAGCAGGACTTGCAAATGGGATCGAATATGAAATCGCAAAACAAACTGGCGACAATGAGATTTCTCGCGAATCGGTCAGTGTGACAGGCAAGAAATCCTCAGTGGTTGAAAGCGGTTCACTCGGTGCTAACTCCGTAACGGTCTCGATTCCCGTTGCCTTGCAATCGACCACTGTGAGCGCGTCTCTGCCGCCCGTTGAGGAACGAAAATTTGAAGATGCGATTCGGACGCGAAATGCAACGCTTGATACCACGACTACGTCCACGCCGGCAACCACGACCACCGATGCGTCGACAACAACGACGGTGAAGCCACGTGCAGCTGTTACAACAGTGGCGCCAACCACAACAATTTCACCTACGACTACTAGTGCGTCAACCACAACGACAACTGTCGCTGCTACAACTACGACTGTCGCTGCTACGACCACAACGACAACTGTCGCTGCTACGACCACAACGACAACTGTTGCTGCTACGACCACAACAGTTGCACCGATTACGACGACTACAACTACAACGGTCCCAGCGGCGTCTGCACCATGGGTTGTGTTGGCTACTGCGCCCGGCAACACTCAGGCTCGAGATGTGATTGTTGACAACGATGGCGATTCGTATGTTCTTGGAGCTTTTTGTAATTCTTCGGTAACGGTTGGTTCCACGGTTCTTAGTGGTGCAAATGTTGCGGGCCAAGCACATTGCAACATTTCGCTCTCCAAGATTTCTTCTGAAGGATCGGTGCTATGGGCTCGGTCGATGTTTGGATCTGGAGGTCAAAACTGGGGCGACTACGTCGATGTTGACTCGAATGGGAACGTATACGTTGTCGGTGCATTTAATGGTTCACGACTCGAATCAGGGTCTGTTGTTCTGAACGATCCCGACACTTCTAGCAATACCGAAAATCAATTCGTGATGAAGTTCAATTCGTCAGGTGTTGTTCAGTGGGGCAAAGTTTTAGGAAAAGTTCGCGGCTCGGATGTTTCGGTCTCAAACAACAAGGTCTATGTTGTGGGAAATTTCGCGGAACAGAATTCCCCAGTCGAATTTGGTGCGACCACACTTACTTCTGTCTCCACAAGAGACATGTTTGTGACCCGTCTAGATCCGTCTGACGGTTCCTTTGAGTGGGCAAAGAGATTCGGAACAAGTACGCCAACATATTTTAGTTCGGCAGATACGGACTCATCGGGAAACCTACTCGTCACTGGATTATTCGTCGGACCCACGATTCAATTTGGCAATCTCGCTCCGCTCAATAATGCTTCGACAGGCACGTCCGACGTATTTGTGGTCAAAATCAATGATTCCGGAACCCCCGTGTGGTCATTGCGCGGCGGTGGCGCAGGCGACGAAGAAGGTGCATCAATAGATGCAAGCACTCAAGAGATATCGCTGATGCCGATTCTGTACGGGGCGTCGGCTACGTATGGATCAACAACTCTGACAAGAACTACTGCAGCGAACACACGCGCCATTGCGTTAGTGGAGATCTCCAGTTCTGGTTCCGTCACTGGTGCATCAATCGTTGCTGATGGAGATGTGTGGGGTGGAGCTATCGCGGTCGATAGCTCTGGCGTTAAGTACCTGTCGGGAACATTTTCTGGATCATCAAATCTGCGGGGGACCACGCGAACTGCCGTTGGCAACTCTGATGCATTTCTAATGAAAATCACTTCTTCTGGTTCGCTTCAATGGCTGCGGAGCGCTGGAAATGCAGCGGCCACTTATTACTCTCTTGTCAGAATTGCGCGCGGTGGTGGAGCTATTTGGAATATAGATAATGCAGGGTCATCGACCATCACAATTGGTACAGAAACAAAGCAATTGAATGACCTTGACTCATTGGTTATTCACGTCGCGGCCGATGGTTCTCTGCCCTAGTTCTGTAGACATTTAGACGTATACAGACCCTGGCGGTCTGAACAGCACTAACTCTTCTTGCAATCGAAGCAAAAAAGTAAAGGCCCGGGCGTAACGCTCGGGCCTTTGTATTTAGTGCGCCCTCTGGGGATCGAACCCAGGACCTGCGGATTAAGAGTCCGTTGCTCTACCAGCTGAGCTAAAGGCGCGTTACGAGGTTCAACACTAGGCGACAAGGCCGTGTGTTCCCCAATGAGGAATTCGTGCCGCCGGTATCAGAATCGATACCGGCCCACGATTTGGGGTGAACGAGGGGATTCGAACCCCCGGCCTCTAGGACCACAACCTAGCGCTCTAACCAACTGAGCTACGCCCACCATGCGTGTAACAAGTGTGCCATGTAGAGAGCACAGTCCCAACTTCTCAGGGGAAACAAGGTTTTCTCGCAGGCTCTGAAAAAGGCGAGTAGTATGGGAACAACCGCTAATCGGGGTGATACCAATGTCAGCAACGAATCCCACGTTGCACCACAACTTGGCAGACAGAGCCAAGCAAATTACGCAGCGTGAGTTGCGTACATACGTCGAAAAAACGCCTGGTTCCCAGGCGGCCAACGCGAGGGCAAAGAAGGTGCTTCCCCTCGGTGTGCCATCAAGTTTGCAGGCGTATGACCCACATCCAATCGTTATCGCTAAGGCACAAGGTGCCTGGATGACTGACGTAGATGGAAACAAACTTATTGACTTCAGCATGGGCTTTGGTGCGCTCTTTTCTGGTCATGTGAACCCACTTGTTCGAAAGACAATCGAGACACAACTCGACAGTGGAACATTGTTTGTTTCGCCAGCTGAAATAACCGCTGACGTTGCAGAGTTGTTGCGTGATCGTTTTGGTTTGCCTTTGTGGCGCTTCACAAACTCCGGAACTGAGTCCACCATGGATGCCATTCGCGTTGCGCGAGGTGTTACTGGTCGCGACAAGATTGTCAAAGTTGAAGGCGGCTATCACGGCCACCATGACGTTGTGATGGTTTCACAAAAACCTGATCTTCGTTTCGCAGGACCTGCAGATAACCCGTTGTCTGTGCCGTCAAGTGCAGGTGTTACCGAGGCTGTTGTTCGCGACACAATCGTTATTCCGTTCAATGATGCAGAAGCCTTAGAGTGTGCATTGTCTAGAAATGATGTTGCATGTTTCATCGTTGAACCAGTGATGGAAAACATTGGTATTTGCTTGCCGCAACCTGGATATTTGGAAGACGTTCGTCGCATTACGCGTGAACACGGAACCA
>CAIZMV010000245.1 GCA_903934195.1 uncultured Acidimicrobiaceae bacterium
CTAGAGCCCGCTCATTATTCGATCGGGGCAACCAAGTCCATGTCTTCAAGACAATGACGTGGCGGTGGCGGATCTTCGTCAGGTGCCATCACCATTCGGATTTCAACACCACACACACTGCAGCGATAACGCACGTTGATACGGCGCATCTCACCAGATGGTGGAGGTTCCGGCAACGTTGATGTCATTGACTTCAACATGCCAAGGCCAAACTTCCAGACATAGCGCATGATCAGTAGGCCAAAGGCGAACCAGATGATGGCTGAGAATGTGGGCATGGCTCCCAGCGTAATGTTCAGGGCTTAGCCCAGGCGTTCGATGATGGTGGCGTTTGCCATACCGCCGCCTTCGCACATTGTCTGCAAGCCGTAGCGACCACCGGTGCGCTCAAGCTCATTCAACAATGTTGTCATGAGGCGTGTGCCGCTGGCACCAAGTGGGTGACCGAGGGCAATAGCGCCACCGTTGACATTCACTTTGTTCATGTCTGGGTGCAATTCCTTTTCCCACGCAAGAACAACTGATGCAAATGCTTCGTTGATTTCGGTGAGGTCCATGTCTGCCATGGTGAGGCCGGCACGTTGCAATGCTTTTTGCGTTGCAGGAATTGGTGCAGTCAACATGAGTTGCGGGTTGTCGCCTGCAAGACCAAAGTTCACGAAACGTGCGCGCGGTGTAAGACCAAGTGCGCGGCACTTTTCTTCGCTCATGATCAACATTGCTGATGCACCGTCTGTGATTTGGCTTGAGTTACCGGCTGTTACGCGGCCGCCTTCTTCTTCACTGCGGAATGCTGGCTTCAGTGTCTGCAATTTCTCATACGGGGAATCACGGATGCCTTCGTCTGTTGTCATGAGGATTCCCTCAGAGTCGAGCACTGGCAAAATTTCGCGTTCGAAACGACCCTCTGCAGTTGCGCGTGCTGCATATGCCTGCGAACGTGCTGCGAAACGGTCCATGTCTTCGCGAGTGATGCCCCATTTGTCGGCAATCATTTCTGCACTGATGCCCTGAGGAACCAAACCACCATCTGGTGCGTAACGCGCGCTGACCATTGGGCCAAACGGATATCCGTACTTGCCATCAGCAACTGCAGAACCCATTGGAACGCGTGTCATTACTTCAACACCAGCTGCGATAACGATGTCGTATGCGCCGGCCATAACACCTTGTGCTGCGAAGTGTGCAGCTTGTTGGCTTGAACCGCACTGACGGTCAACGGTGGTGCCAGGAATTGTCTCTGGCAAACCAGCAGCAAGAACTGCGTTACGTGCGATGTTGAGGCTCTGCTCGCCCACTTGCATAACGCATCCCATGATGACGTCGTCGATTTGTGTGGGGTCGATGCCGGTGCGTGCGACAAGTTCGCGCAATGCAACACCAGCGAGATCAACTGGGTGCCAATCTTTGAGGCGACCGTTTCTCTTTCCTAGTGGTGTACGAAGTGTGTCAACGATGACTGCGTTTTGCATAATGCCCTTTCAGCGTCGGGTACGACACCCAAAGTCTTACCGTTACGCGCACTTTCACCAAAGTCGGAGAAAATAGAGCCTCTTTATTCGGCTTCGAGAACCTTGCTGAAGACGCGGTGCAATGCCACAACATCTGTTTCTGTGAGCCAACTAGTGAATACCCGGCGCACAATTCGGTAATAGGTGGTGCTGGCGGATTTCCAGACATCGTGGCCAATAGGTGTGAGCACAAGCACTATTGCACGACCATCATCTGCCACTGATTTCTCGCGTGCCACAAATTGTTTGTCTTCCAACTTGTCTATTTGCCGCGAAAGGCTAGATGGGTGCGTCATCACGCGTTCGGCTAGCTCGTTGAACCGCAATGACTTTTCTTCGCTCATGGCCAAGGCATCAAGAATTTCAAACCATGGCAGTTGCAGGCCTTCATCTTCTTCCAAAGCGCGAGACAGCATCTTGTTCATCGCGGCATGTGCCGTGAGAAATGATCGCCATGCATCAAGTCGGTCTGCGTCGGGCAATGCCATGACTACAACTTACTTAGTCTGTGCAGCCACCACGGTTGCGAAGTGTTGCAGAGCGTCGTAGCGAGACGTGTAGGTAGACAACATCGCACGGCTCGGCATCACCATCTTTGGCATGCTGACTCCGAGAACACCCGTCAGTCGATCATTGGTGCTGAACATTGCACACCATCTGCCATCTGCAACATTGCCTGCAACTACATCAACTGTTGACGTTGCAAAAGCGCGACCAAGGAATTGGATACGAGCGTCAAACTGGTCGCTCCAGAAAAACGGAACGGCGGAATACGGCTGCATTGGTTCATTGCGCAACGTGGCCAACAGGTTTTGCGCTGCAACAGCACCTTGTTCGGCAGCATTGGTCCAGTGTTCAACACGCATTGTGGGTTCAATGTCTTTGAACATGCCGTTTGGCCAACGCAGAA
>CAIZMV010000246.1 GCA_903934195.1 uncultured Acidimicrobiaceae bacterium
AATAACAATGGGGCCTTCATCTTCGCGGGCTAGCGCAGATTGAAAAGCCTTTTCTAGTTCTGAAATGTCATGGCCATTGAAGGGTCCGACGTAATGAACGCCGAGAGCTTCAAAGAATGATGGTGGTTGCAGAAATTCACGAACAGCGGCTTTGAAAGCTTCCATTCCTTGTTCTGCTTGCTTGCCGACAACTGGAATCTCACGCAGGAACGCTTCAAACTTGCGTTGACGTCGAACATAGACAGGGTTGAGACGAATCTTTGTGAGACCACGTGACAGTTTTCCGGTTACACGGTCTGGCAGTTTCTGATCTTCAAGTGCATCTTCAGGTTCAAAACCTTCAGCTGATGTGAGATTAGAAATTGTTGGTGCGTAACTACGGCCGTTGTCGTTCAGCACAATGATGACGCGACTCTTTGAATGGCCAAGATTGTTCAGCGCTTCGTACGCCATGCCACCAGTCATGGAACCATCGCCAATGACAGCAACGATGTGTCGGTGTGGTGCAACACCAGCGTCGCGTGCAATAGCTAAACCGTGTGCGTATGACAAGACAGTGGAGGCGTGACTATTTTCAATGAAGTCATGGCGTGACTCTTCGCGGTTTGGGTATCCGGAGATTCCGTCTTGTTGACGCAAGCCAGCAAAACCAGATTTGCGGCCAGTGAGAATTTTGTGCACGTATGCCTGATGCCCGGTGTCCCACAAGATGGGGTCGGTAGGGCTTTCAAAAACGCGATGCAAAGCGATGGACAATTCAACTGCGCCAAGGTTCGAACCTAAGTGGCCACCTGTTTCGCTGACGGCGTTGACAATGAAGTCACGAATTTCAGTTGAGAGCGATGACAATTCATCTGCCGTGAGGCCGCGAAGATCGGCCGGTTGGGAGATGCGGTCGAGAATCGCCATGGGTTCTAAGGCTATCTCTCGGGGTCGTCGCGACCCCAGTGTCAACTACTACGGTGCCCATATGGCTGACATATTTGATCTGAACGGAAAAGTGGCTTTGGTCACTGGTGGCAATGGGGGCATTGGGCTTGGAATGGCTCGTGGCCTTGCAAGTCGTGGGTGTGACATTGCAATCTGGGGCACAAATGCCAAGAAGAATGCAACGGCTCGAGCAGAACTTGAAGCAATGGGAGTACGTGTGGCGGATTTCATTTGCGATGTGGGCGACCAATCGCAAGTAGAGGCTGCATTTGTGGCAACGGTTGAAGCGCTAGGCCGTGTTGATTCGTGTTTCGTGAACGCTGGTGTTGGTGGCCGCGCGGAAAGTTTTGTATCTATGACAGATGACGAATGGCATCGTGTGATGCGCGTGAACTTGGATGGTGCGTTTTATACGGCACAAGTAGCAGTGCGTCACATGGTGGCTGCGGGTAACGGCGGGGCAGTGGTGTTTACAACGTCTGGTTCTGCGTATTACGGCCAAGCACGCGGACAACATTACGGAGCATCAAAAGCCGGCGTGATTTCTATGACGAAGGCAATTGCAGTGGAACATGCACGTCACGGCATTCGGTGCAATGCAATTTTGCCTGGCTGGATTGAAAGTGAAATGACTGAAGCCGCATTGGGTTGGGACACATTTATTGCAAAGGTGTTGCCACGTGTTCCGTTGCGCAGGTGGGGAGACCCGAATGACTTTTCAGGAATTGCTGCGTACTTTGCAAGTGATGCAAGCAAGTATCACACCGGCGATGTGATCACCATTGACGGTGGCTATCACAGCTTCTAATAATTACTGCGTGTTGCTTGTGGGGTGCGATGAACGGAATTGTTCGAACTTCTTATCAAGACGTTTTTGATTGAAGTTGTGGAATAAACCACCGAGGATGAAGCCGCCGGCAAGGGCAAGGATTCCACCGATGCCGTCAGCCCAGAAGTGGTTTCCGGTAACGATGATGCAGAACAACGTGAGTGCTGGGTACAGCAACACTGCTGCACGAATCCATTTGCGACGTGCAAGCGGCCAGATTGCAAACGCACACCATGATGCCCACCCAATGTGAAGGCTTGGCATTGCTGCGTATTGATTTGAACGACTTGCAATGCCGCCAGAATCAAAATCCCATGGGCCGCCGTAGACCTTTAACGTGTCAACAAAGCCGAATTCGGTTGCGCCGTTGTAGTTACGCAATTTCGTAGGGATGCAGTCACCTCCGAAAGTTTTTCTCACGGTTTCCTGTCCGTCAACGACGATTTTTGCGGTGCCAGGGCACGGGGCATCAAGAAGGCGGGGCGGCATCAGAGGGAACAGAGCAAAGCCGATGATGGCAAGACCAGTCATTGCGGCAAGTGCATTGCGAAAAAGAGGAAAGACGTCTTTGCGGCGGTTGAGAAGGACGAAAAACACTCCGATGGTGACAGCGAAATGTGCTGTGCCGTAGTACGTGTTCATGAACTGAATGAACCACTTATATGGAAGGAACAATTGTTGGATTGATTCCTCGTGGTACAACCCAATGGCACGCTCGAAGCGGATGACCTTCATGGCGTTGTTGAACGAGTTCAAAGGAACATCGTCGCCACTGACGCGAATGGACCCGAAGCGGTTGCGGGTGAGCGAATAGATGAAATAGAAGGCGCCCATGATGAGGATCTCTTTCCACCACCAGGTGCGGTGCTCGCGCACCTCCTCTGGATCAGGGGTAGGAATGGCGTCGGTCATGGTGCCTCTACATTAGGTCGGCAGGACTGACGCCTCATGCCGTCAGTAGGATGGGCAACGTGAGCCTTATTGATCTGTCACATGAGTTCGATTCCAGCGTTTTGTCGCGGGTACTAGCAAAGGGGCGGTCCACTGGGGCCGGGTTCTCCGAGGTGTTTATTGAAGATAAACGCTCGATGGGGGCAAGCCTTGATGATGGGCTGGTTGAGCAAGTTTCTAGCGGCCGTGATTCCGGCGCAGGTATTCGCGTTATTAATGGTGAGACCACAGGGTTTGCCTACACAGCTGATTTATCTGAAGCAGGCCTAATGGCTGCTGCGGGTGCAGCGGCTGCTGCAGCAAGTACCGGAGATGGCGGCACACACACCGTTTCACTGGGAACTGCAAAGCGTCACCCCGTGAACACAGTGCGCATTGCACCACAGAGCGTGCCAAAAGCGCGCAAAGTAGAACTGCTGATGATTGCTAATGATGCCGCACGCGGAATTGATTCAAGCATCGTGCAAGTGTCGGCAGGGTATTCAGATGCAACACGTCGCATTCTGATTGCAAACTCTGATGGAGTTTTTGCAACTGATGAACAAGTGCGCACCATCTTTCGCGTCAGTGCAGTTGCGAACGGTGACGCTGGAATGCAAACCGGATACGACTCGTTGGGTCACACCATTGGGTTTGAATTGTTCGAAGAAGAGAACATTAATGAATTGGCAGAGCGTGCAGCTCGCCAGGCTGTTACCAAGTTGCGTGCACGTCCTGCGCCAAGTGGTGCATTGCAGGTAGTTATCAAGTGCGGTTCAGGCGGAGTGTTGTTTCACGAAGCATGTGGTCATGGATTAGAAGCAGACCTTGTTGCCCGTGGCGCAAGTGTGTATGCAAACCGCGTTGGCGACCAAGTGGCATCGCCGCTGGTAACGCTGGTTGATGACGGCACGATGAGCCGCGAGTGGGGCGCAATTGGAATTGATGATGAAGGTCATGAAAGCCAACGCAATGTTCTGATTAAAGATGGCGTGCTGACTGATTACATGTGGGACCACATTCGTTCGAGCAAAGAAGGCCGTGCACCAAGTGGTAACGGACGTCGCCAAAGTTACGAGCACTTGCCAATGGTTCGTATGACGAACACGTTTGTGTTGAACGGCAGTGATGAGCCAGATGACATTGTGCGTGCGACTGAATACGGCGTGTATGTAGCGAAGTTGGGCGGCGGACAAGTAAACACCGCAAGCGGCGACTTTGTATTCGGCATGACCGAGGCGTATCTGATTGAAAACGGCCAAATCACAGAGCCATTGCGTGAGAGCAACCTGATTGGTAACGGACCACAAGTGTTGGCAGACATTGACATGTTGGGTAATGACTTTGCAATGGGCAACCCTGGCATGTGCGGTAAAGACGGACAAGGCGTGCCGGTAGGCGATGGCCAGCCGACATTGCGCGTCAAGTCACTCACCATTGGTGGCACCGCAGCATGAGCCGCCACACAGTTGATGATCTGCAAGCAATTGCCGATGCCATTGTTGCTATGGCTGAACCAGGCGAACAGATTGAAGCAAACGTTGCGCGGTCACGCGAGACAGATATTCGTGTGTACAACGGTGAACTAGAGCATTTCGTTTCGGCACAAAGCCAGGGCATCAGCGTGCGGGTTATTAAAGATGGCCGTACCGGTTCATCACATGCGGGAACGCTTGATGAAGCTGCATGGCGCGAAGTACTTGCCGAAGCACGTGAGAACGCAACTTTGGGTGGAGTAGACGAATGGGCAGGGCTTGCTGAACCAGATGGTGTTGCCATTGTGGAACAAGAACTGTGGGACGACACTCTTGATGCCTTCGATACGGCAAAGAAGATTGAAATTGCAAAAGAGCTTGAGCGTGCAGCAGTAGGTGCAGACCCACGAGTGCGCATTGATGATTCGAACTATTCAGATGGTGCAACAGAAGAAGCATTTGCAACCACTATGGGTATTCGCAGCAGTGGCCGTTCAAACAGTTGCTATGCAAGCGTCAGCGTGATGGCAGATGACGCCGGTGAAACACAAAC
>CAIZMV010000247.1 GCA_903934195.1 uncultured Acidimicrobiaceae bacterium
ACTGCATTAGTTGACATTTCTGAGACCGCGCGGGTGACTGTTGCATTCCAAGAAAGCCCTGGAACTAGCTATGAAATCAATACTTCAGTTCTGAAGAAATTGATTGCCGGTGTGGCTACAAGTCCGATTGCGCAATACCACTGGGTAGCGTTCCCATTTATTTCGCGTATCAAGAACAACACGGTGGTCGAAGCCCAACAAATGTGGGTTCCTTAAACAGTTTTACGGTTCGATTTCTCCGAAGGGAAGACCTTCAAAACTTGCTTCCGCTGCTTTGATTTCGCGAGGTGATTTACCAATTGCAGTGATGTTCTTCATTGGTTCATTTTCCTGAACCACGCCCAAGTCCTTGAAATTACGCATTGTGACAAGTAGTCGAGTTTCCATGGAACCAACCATTGCGTCGTAGGTAGTGAGAACAGTGCCTAGGGCATCGCCCATTTTCACAACATGGTTAACAACAACGCCGACACGTTCGTGCATTTCTTTGGCAAGCTTTGCGACCTTTGCGGCGTTCTCTTCTAGTTGGTGAGATTGCCAACCCTTTGCCACTGTTAGCAACAATGCAAGAAGATTGACCGGTGATGCGATGAGAACACGATCTTTCATGGCGTCAGCCAAGAGATTGATATCCGACTTCATGGCATCAGCAACGGCGCCTTCATTGGGAATGAACATGACTACAAAGTCAGGAGTGTTGTGGCCGAACTGTTCCCAATACTTTTTGTCGGCAAGAGCTTTGACATGAACACGAATATCCTTCGCGTGATTCTTCAGTTCATCGTCTTGTCCGGCCGCATCTTTGGCATCTTGCATACGCAAATACGCATTGAATGGAAACTTCGAGTCGACTGCAATGCTGCCCCCTGCAGGAAGATTGATAACGGCATCGGGGCGCTGATTGCGTTCTGATTCGCCGCCTGTGTACTGCTCGGTGTAGTCGCAATAGTTTTCCATGCCGGCCAATCGCATGATGGTGCGTAATTGATTTTCACCCCATGAACCACGGGCTGTTGGCGACTTCAGTGCGTTACGTAATGAAGTTGTTGAATCCTGCAAGATATTGATTTGACTGGCAAGTGAAGTAACCGTGGCTTGTTCAGATGTGTACGTAGTTTGTAGTGCTGTAACGGTGTCTCCAAGAAGCTTCATTTGCTGTTGAATTGGCTGCAACAGAAGTTTTGCTTGTGCATCAAGAGCTGCTGTTTGTCCGCTAAGTGTTTGTGTGGCTTGCTGACTGGCCTGAACATTGTTTGCAGCCAATGCTTCCTGCGCAGTTTTCAACATTTGTGCAGCGACAGCACCTTGTACTGATGTTGAGATCGCTTCAAGGTTGATAGCGGTTTGCACAGTGCGGGCGATTGCATCTGTATCTAATGGGGCGGGCAGTGCAACTTCAGTTTTGTTGCCATTGGCCTGCAGACCGAAGTACACAACCGCAGCAATAAGGACAACGAGAAGAACAATAATGAGTGCTTGCATGCCTCAAGTATGTCACAAGGGTGTATTCCCCTTTGGTGGAAGTCCTAGCGGTGCAAGGCGTTGAGGTAGTTATACACCGTGATGCGAGAAACGCCCATTGCGTCAGCCACGTCTTCAACAGCGCGGCGCAAAGTGAATGCTCCGCGTTGATCAAGCATGCGTACAGCTACTTGTTTGTCGCTGCGTGAAAGATCCTGTAGTCCAGCTCCGAGTTCGCGCTCGACCTGTGCAATCAATCGTTCGAGTGCTCCGTAAATTGCCGGCAAACGAACGGCAGCGATAATTTCGCCTTCCCATTCCAGCGCAACATCGCTAATGCGTGCATCGTCAACAGAAATGAGTTGTGCGCCAACAGCATCAAGAATCGGTTTCACTGCCGCAAGTAACGGATGATTGACGTAACCCATGATGAGTTACCCGACCTTTTCTGTGTCAATCGTGATGTGCGTTGCGCCGTTGTCGTATGCCATACGTGACAACACAGCAATTGCTTCAGTGGCTTTTTCGATCTCTGTAACAAACGAAGAACCAAATGGCCCAACATGGACTTCAACGCCCAAAGATTCAACAGCGGCAATTGCCTTCGTGACGTGGTGACCTGGCGTGCCATCTGTGAATGGTTCGATGGTGAACTCGACCATGATTTTTTCTGACATGATCGGGACTCCTTTTCCTTCAGAACTGCCCCTAAAGCCTAAGGCTCGGAAATTTGCCTCACTCGGGTAGGCGAGGCAGCACTAGGGCCACGCTGTCAGGCAGGAACTGTTTTCCCTGTAACCACACGGGTATCTCGGCCCGGCTCACCCAGTGAGCTTGCGTTATTTCCCCATCAGCAAAGGTGAACGGGCCCTCTGTGCGGCATAAAAACGTGGCAGCCACCAGCTGAACATCGCCATCGCGGTATGCCCCAGTTCCGAGGAATTCAAGTGTCTCACCCTCAATTCCTAACTCCTCACGCAGTTCTCGCGCTCCCGCGACGTCCCATGTCTCCCCCGGAGCAACAACCCCGCCAACAGCAACATCCCACCAGCTTGGCCATATGTCTTTCGTGGCAGCTCGTTGATGAACAAGTAGGTCACCCTTTTCAGAGATCACTGCAATGAACACAGAGCGGTGGCATAACTGCTCTGCGCGCATCTTGCGACGGGTGACCAATTGCAGCACATTGCCAGCCAAATCAATCTCTTCCACCATCTCATCGGGAGAGTTATCGGGGTGCGCCGCCGCTGAAGTGTTCATTGTTCTGTGCCTACCATATGACATGGCCAAAAATACTCTGACAACCGACGATGCCCGTGACCAACACGGCAACCCTGCTGGCATCCTTGAACAGGCCAATGACGTATTTGATGAGACCGTTGCGCTTCGTCGTGAGCTTCACAAGTGGCCAGAACTAGGTAATCATCTGCCGCGCACTCGCGATGCAGTTCTTGCCGCCCTTCAGGGCCTGCCGCTCGACATCACTTTGCACGAAACAACAAGCGGTATTGCAGCAATGCTCACGGGCGACAAGCCAGGAGACACCGTTTTGATTCGTGGCGACATGGACGCTTTGCCAATGCCAGAAGATACATCGCTTGATTTCAAGTCAAACATTGAAAATGCAATGCACGCGTGCGGTCACGACACCCACACAGCAATGTTGGTAGGTGCTGCAAAATTGTTGTCGTCGCGCAAGGCCGACATCACAGGCCGTGTCTTGTTCATGTTTCAG
>CAIZMV010000248.1 GCA_903934195.1 uncultured Acidimicrobiaceae bacterium
ATGCGTGTTGATTCACGAACTTCTTGCAAACGAACCCAGCAACGAGCAAACGAGTCGCCGTCTGGGTGAGTGATGACTTTGAAGTCAACTTTGTCGTACGCAAGAGGCATCTTCTGATCGCGACGAAGATCCCAGTCGACACCACTTGCACGCAGGTTTGCACCGGATAGTCCGTACTGCAGTGCAACATCTTTCGGAATCACACCAATTCCGCGTGTACGTGATTGGAAGATTTCGTTACCGAACAACAAGTCTTCGATTTGATCGCAGAAGCCACGAAGTTTCTTCATAACATTGCGAGTCTCATCAATAAAGCCTGCAGGAAGATCGTCTTTCAATCCGCCGATGCGGTCGAAGTTTGGATGGAAACGTCCACCAGTTGCGCCTTCAATAAGGTTCAAGACATATTCACGGTCGCGGAATGCAAAGAACACTGGCGTAACAGCACCAAGCTGCACACCAAGATCACCAAGGAACAAGGTGACGTTTGCAATACGTGACAATTCAAACAATATGGTGCGAATGTGTTGTGCACGTGATGGTGCTTCAACGCCCATCAATTTTTCCGCAGCAAGGATGAATGGAACTTCATTTGCAAATGAGCCAAGCCAGTCAATGCGGTTTACCAACGCTGTGACTTGAGGGTATGAACGAACTTCAGTGAGTTTTTCGTAACCACGGTGCATGTAACCGCACGATGGGTCTGCCCACAGAACTTGCTCACCATCAAGACGCGCAATGATGCGCAAAGTTCCGTGTGTTGCGGGGTGCTGCGGCCCGATGTTGAGAGTCATGCCCTCTGTTTCAAGTTCTACGTTGACACGCGCATCAGCAGCTTGTGCTGCGATGTACGCAAGTTGTTGACGATCGCCTAGAAGACTCATGATGCGTCACCTTCCTCTTCACTGTCGTCACCAGGAAGTGGTTCGACATCAACAATTCCGGGCCAAGGCTTCACCATGCGTGCAAGCAATGGGAAATCTTTACGAAGTGGGTGTCCCTCAAAATCTGATGGCAAATACATATTGCGCAAGTCAGGATGGCCATTAAATCCAATGCCAAACATCTCATGTGTTTCGCGCTCGTGCCAGTTGGCACCTGCAAAAACTTGTGACCATGAGTCGACTGCCATTAGCGAATCATCAACATCAACCTTGATATTGATACCAAGAGTGGTGAATGGCTGTACTAGACGCGCAATTACTTGGAAGCGAGTATCGCCACCTGCATAACCCTGTTTGATAACACTGCTGCGCTCGACTGGAGGTGCGGTTGGATCATCTTCACCACGACCGTACGGAGAAGGCAACCAGTCGATTGCTGAAATGAAACCGAAATATGTGTAGCCAAGACTCTTCAGAGCTTCGGCTGTTGAACGCCATGCATCAGCTGTAACACGAATCCACATGTCATCATTTGGTTTAACGAGCGAATCGACAACAGAGTTTCCGAGCGCTGCACACACACGAGCGATTTCTGCATCGCGAATGTCGTCGCGTGGAGTTTCAGTTGGGGTATCAGTTGTTGACGACAACGGGGATACCTCCCTTTTCTGCAGTTGCTCCGTCGACATACATTGATTTCATGCCTTCGCCGCGCCAACGCGCGCCCATGTCTTCGTTCTTGATGCGCTGTTGCAACAACACAATTCCTTCAAGCAAAGCTTCAGGACGTGGTGGGCAACCAGGTACATAAACATCAACTGGAATGATTTGGTCAATTCCTTTTGTTACTGAGTAGCTATCCCAATATGGTCCGCCGCAGTTTGCACACGAACCCATTGAAATGACGTACTTCGGTTCAGGCATCTGTTCATACAAACGCTTGATTGCAGG
>CAIZMV010000249.1 GCA_903934195.1 uncultured Acidimicrobiaceae bacterium
GTAATTCCGATGGCATCAATCGCAGTTAAGAATTCATCAGGCAAAGCAGCTGGCAACGTTGATGTTGCAGACGAACTGTTTGCAGTAGAACCAAACGTTCCAGTGATGCACCAAGTTGTCACAGCACAACTTGCAGGTCGTCGCGCCGGAACACAAAGCACAAAAACTCGTGCTGAAGTTTCAGGTACAGGTAAAAAGCCTTTCAACCAAAAGGGAACTGGTGGAGCTCGTCAGGGTTCAACCCGCGCTCCTCATTTCAAGGGTGGCGGTATTGCTCACGGACCAAAGCCTCGTTCGTACACACAACGCACACCTCGCAAAATGATTCGTCTTGCACTTGCATCTGCTTTGTCAGATCGCAACAGTTCAGGTCACGTCGTCGTTATCGATTCTTGGGGTCTTACAACTCCAAGCACGAAAGATGCACTCAAGGCGCTTACAGCACTTGGTGTTGAAGGTCGCGTCATGGTTGTTGTTTCTCCATCTGAAGAAGTTGCAATCAAGAGCTTCCGCAATGTTCCTGAAGTTCAACTCACACTTGTTGGTGAACTCAATGCATACGACGTTTTGTGCAACGACTGGATTGTCTTTTCAAAAGACAGTCTGCCCATCGCAAAGGAAGCTAAGTAATGAAAGATCCACGCGACATCATTCTCAAGCCTGTTGTCTCTGAAAAGAGCTACGCGCTTATGGAAACAGATGTGTACACGTTTCAAGTTGCAGTTGATGCTTCTAAGCCCGAGATCCACGATGCCATCGAGGCAATCTGGGGCGTCAAAGTACTCAAGGTCAACACAATCAATCGCAAGGGCAAGTTCCAGCGCACACGTAACTCCAACCGAATCGGTCAGCGTCCGCACACCAAGCGGGCCATAGTCACCCTTGCTGCGGGAAGCAAAATCCCGTTGTTCGAAAGCTGAAATAATCATGGCAATTCGCAAGCGCAAACCAACTAGTCCCGGACGTCGTTTCCAGACAGTCTCTGATTTCTCAGAGATCACAAAGACGACGCCTGAAAAGACTCTTCTCTCTTCAAAGTCAAACACCGGCGGACGTAACGTCTACGGTCGCAAGACTTCACGTCACCGCGGTGGTGCACACAAGCGCCAGTACCGCATCATTGACTTCAAGCGCATCAAAGATGGCATGCCTGCAAAGGTTGCATCTATTGAGTACGACCCGAACCGTACGTGCCGCATCGCACTTCTTCATTACATGGACGGAACAAAGGCATACATCCTTGCTCCTAAGGGTCTTGAAGTAGGAATGCGCGTCGAAAGCGGACACGGTGCAGACATCAAGCCAGGAAATGCAATGCAATTGCGTTACATCCCTGTCGGAACTGTTGTGCACAACGTTGAACTTCGTCCTGGTCAAGGCGGCAAAATTGCTCGCTCTGCCGGAATGTCAATTCAGGTTGTCGCTAAAGAAGGCGACTTCGCAACATTGCGTCTTCCATCTACTGAAATGCGTCGAGTACTTCTTGATTGCCGCGCCACCGTTGGTGAAGTTGGTAACTCAGAGCACGAACTCGTCAAGATCGGTAAGGCCGGACGTAACCGTTGGAAGGGTGTTCGCCCACAAACTCGTGGTGTTGCCATGAACCCTGTCGACCACCCACTCGGTGGTGGTGAAGGTAAGACCTCTGGTGGTCGTCCTCCAGTATCTCCTTGGGGTAAGCCAGAAGGCCGCACACGTAACAAAAACAAGCCATCTCAATCACTCATCGTTCGTCGGCGTCGTGCCGGAAAGGGTCGGAGGTAACTCATGTCTCGTAGCCTCAAAAAGGGTCCGTTTGTTGACGACCACTTGCTCAAGAAAGTTGACGCCGCAGTTACTGCCGGTGATCACAAAGTCATCAAGACATGGTCGCGTCGCTCAACCATCGTTCCCGACATGGTGGGTCTCACCATTGCCGTGCACGACGGTCGCAAGCACGTACCTGTGTATTGCACAGAGTCAATGGTCGGTCACAAGCTTGGTGAGTTCTCACCAACTCGTACTTTCCGCTTCCACGCTGGACAAGAAAAGAACACAAGGAAGTAGTCATGACCGGTCCAAAGCTCAATGAAGCCAACCGCGTCGCCGGTTCAAAAA
>CAIZMV010000250.1 GCA_903934195.1 uncultured Acidimicrobiaceae bacterium
GCCATCGCATCATCAGTAAATGTTGCATCAGGGAACACTTCGCTGACCATGCCAAGAGCAAGTGCATCACGGGCGGTAAGACGAGGCGACGTAAACATCAACTCTTTTGCTTTTGCTTCGCCAACAACTCGAGGCAAGAACCACGACATTCCGAAGTCGCCGCTTGCACCAACATTTGCAAATGCAGTTACGAACAGTGCGCGTTCAGCTGCAACACGCAGATCAGTTGACAATGCAATAGACAAACCTGCACCGGCTGCAGCACCAGGAATTGCAGCAACTACCGGCTGAGGCAATTTGCGCATCGCACCGCTGACGGCGGCTTGAATGTAACGCAGGCGCGCGATGCCGTCTTCAAGAGAAGCTTTTTGTCCACTACCTGAATTGTTTGCGTGCATTCCTTTAACGTCACCACCAGAGCAGAAGGCCACACCTTCGCCGGTGAGCATCAGAACTCGAATATCTGAATTCGCAGCGATAAGCGGAAGGGCTTTTCCGAAGCCGGCATACATCTCATCTGACAATGCATTACGTGCTTCTGGACGGTTGAAAGACAGCACAGCGACATGGCCCTCAATGCGGCCGAGTAGGTGATCTGTTCCGGTTTCTAAGGTGCTCATATTCATCTCCTGTAAGGCTCTGTGGGTTCAGCCTGCCACGAGACAGCGAGGCAACTCCCATTGGGGATTTGTCTATTATGTCTCCATGACCACAGTTGAAGATGCTCGCGGAAATCCATTTCTTGAGGGAAACCTGGCCCCCGTTACCGAAGAGGTGACTGCCTTTGATTTAGAAGTCACCGGAACACTGCCACCGGAATTAGATGGTCGGTACTTGCGTAATGGGCCGAACCCATTGGGTTACGTGAACGCAGAAAAATACCACTGGTTCACAGGGCACGGAATGGTGCATGGCATTCGTCTTCGCGATGGAAAAGCAGAGTGGTATCGCAATCGTTGGGTTCGCAATAACGACGTTGCTGAGTTACTAGGCGAGGCGCACCCACCATCTGATTGGCCAGCTGATCATGGTCAGTTCGCAGCAAACACAAATGTCATCGGACACGCCGGCAAGACATTCGCAATTGTTGAAGCTGGTTCGCCGCCAATTGAGATGTCATATGAACTTGACACATTGAAAGTATCAAACCTTGAAGGCACTTTGCCTCACGCATATTCGGCGCACCCGAAGCGCGACCCACTAACAGGCGAACTTCACGTGATGACCTATTACTGGGGCTGGGGAAATCAAGTGCAGTACTTGGTTGTTGGTACTGATGGTCGTGTGCGTCGCCATGTTGACATTCCAACCACTGGTGGACCAATGATTCATGACATTGCGTTTACACAGAAATACATCTTGGTATTTGACTTACCGACAATTTTCAATCTTGAAGCCGCGATGGCTGGCAAGGGTCTCCCATATTTCTGGGACCACGACTATGACGCACGCATCGGTTTGTTGCCGCGTGAAGGCAATGCAGAAGACGTGAAGTGGTTCAGTATTGATCCGTGTTACTTCTTCCACCCGATGA
>CAIZMV010000251.1 GCA_903934195.1 uncultured Acidimicrobiaceae bacterium
TGGTCGAAGATAACAACTTCGGTTGACCCGCCACCGATGTCAATAAGTAGGGAACGCTTATCGGAAAGGGGGAGAGCTTGCAAAACGCCTAAGTGAATTAGGCGAGCCTCTTCAACGCCCGATATGACTTCAATAACAATTCCAGCTTCGTTGGCAGCCCGGTCGACAAAATCTGCCGAGTTCTTGGCCTCGCGAACTGCGCTTGTTGCCACCGCAAAGACGCTTGCCCGGTGTGCGTCTGCGATCCGGCGCATATTACGCAAGGCTGCTATTCCGCGTTCAATAGCCTCGGGACTTAGCATTTTCATGTCACCGCCACCTTCGCCAAGGCGCGTATTGTCTTTTTCGCGGGTAATTACTTCAAATCCTGATGTGCTTACTTTTGCGACAACCATATGAATGCTGTTGGTGCCGATATCAATTGCGGCAATGATGCGTGGTGAAAAGCTCATATTGTGACAATGGTCCAGCCGGGAAAACTTATGTTCAGGAATGTCACAGTAGTAGCGTAACGGGAATGTCAAACGCAGTACCAAACGTTCTTACAGACCTCATTCCAATGCCACGCATTTTGGAAAAAACAGTGGCGCGTGATGTCACTCTCGTCGTAGGCGGGGCATTGTTCACCGCTCTATGCGCCCAGATTGTTGTGCACCTTGGTTTCACACCTGTACCCATTACTGGTCAAACATTTGCAGTGCTTGCTGTCGGTGGCGCGCTTGGTTCACGTCGCGCCATGGCTAGCCAGGCCCTCTATTGGCTTCTCGGTGCAATCGGATTGCCCTTTTACGCTGACGCAACAGGTGGCTGGACCCGTGCAACTGGTTCAACACTTGGTTACTTCTTCGGATTCGTTGTTGCTGCTGGCATTGTGGGTTGGTACGCCGACCGTCGCAATGATCGCAACTTCGTGATGTCGTTGTCAGCCATGGCATTGAGCACAGCTGTTATTTACTTCTTTGGTGCTGTCTGGCTGGCGCATTCGATAGGCGTACCAGTTGCGACAGGAGACACCAATGCCATCTCTCTTGGAGTCGCACCGTTCCTTGCTGGCGATGCTGTGAAATTGGTTCTGGCGGCACTGGTTAGTCCAGTTGGCTGGGCTCTGTACTACTCAAAACCTCGCTAAACGTCCTGCGGACAATTTGGGTCATACTTGGCTATGGCTGATCTATCAATGAGCAAGACTTCGGTGGTCAGCCGTAAGCGAGGTCGCCCTGCAGATACAGACTCGACTGATACTCGTGATCGCATTGTTGTATGTGCACGCGAGCGTTTTGCGGCAGAGGGATTCGAAGGCACTACTAACCGTGAGATTGCCGAAACGGCAAAAGTTTCTAGTGCAGCTCTGTATCACTACTTTCCTTCGAAGGTAGATATCTACATTGCGGTGTGTGATTCCATCACCGAAATTTTTGTAGATGTCTTCGCTCGAGTGAAAGCAAGTGAAACAACTCTTGAAGGTCGCCTAGTGGCTCTCTTTACAGAAGTCGGAACACTCGGAGCGAATGCCCCATCCACAGTTGGGTTCATCACTGGCATCTCTGCGGTAGTTCAAAAGCATCCCGAAGTGTCGAAAGGCACGGATGTATTTGGCAAGGAATTCGGTCGAAACATTGTTGACCTTATTGCTACGGCAGAAGAGACTGATCGAATCTTGCAAGGTACAACGGTGCAGTCGTTTGCCGATCTTGTGTCGTCAGTTTTGGCCGGATTAGGCCGAATGAGTGCTCGTGGAGACCAATCACGCCATGTGGCGGTGGCTGCTGCGTTCTTAAGACTGATTCACACTGCTGCACAGAAGTAAGTTGGCGTCATGGACGCAGAGGTATTTCAGTCGCTGAAGAATCTGACCACCAGTGTCACTTCTCTTTCTGAATTGTTTCAAAAAGACCCTTCTCGTAGTCAATGGCTGACAGTTGATGCATGTGGAATTCATGCAGACTTTTCTCGCCAACGTATTGATTCGTCTCTTTTTGAAGCGTTGCTTCATTCCGCTGAAGTAGTGGATGTTCGGGGGTCCTTCGGGAAGTTGATCTCAGGTGAAATCATGAACGCAACTGAAGGTCGGTCGGTTGGTCACATGGCATTGCGCGCACCAGCTAATTCCTCACCATTGGCACAGCAGGCTTCCGGACAATTAGAGCGAGCAAAGTTGTTGGCTGATGGCATCCGCTCTGGTGCAATAGTCGGCGCAACCGGAAAAAAGATTGAGACCGTAATCAATATCGGTATCGGTGGAAGCGACCTTGGGCCAGCGATGGCCGCGCGTGCACTACGTCGCTTTGCTAACGGACCTGTGGTGAAATTTGTTTCCAATATTGATGCTGCAGATTTGGATGAGGCGTTGCATGGTGCGCATCCGGAAACCACGTTGTTTGTGATTTCATCAAAGACCTTCACGACTCTTGAAACGATGCACAATGCAGAACGTGCACGACGATGGACGCAAGCGAGTGTTTCAGAATGGGCCAGCCATTTTGTTGCCGCAACATCACATGCCGAAGCTGCATTGAGCTGGGGTATTCAAAAAGATCGTTGTCTGGAATTCTTTGACTGGGTCGGTGGACGTTTTTCATTGTCGTCTGTCATTGGTTTTCCTGTGATGTGTTCAATTGGGGGAGACCAGTTCAGTGAGTTTCTGGCCGGAATGTCAGAGATGGATCACCACGTCGTTACTGCGCCAGGCAATGTAAATCTCCCGGTAATACATGCCTTGATCTGGTGGATGAACAGTGCTCTGCATTCCTTTCCGACAGTTGCTGTTATTCCGTATAGCCATGACTTATCCAGATTGCCCGCGTATCTTCAGCAGCTTGTTATGGAAAGCAATGGAAAATCTGTTGGAGTCGATGGTCGTACAGTTCTCGGCGGTACGAGCCCCGTTGTGTGGGGTGAAGCAGGAACGAATGGTCAGCATGCTTTCTTTCAAATGTTGCACCAAGGAACTCAAGTAGTGCCTGTTGAATTCGTAACAACGGCCGCTTCGCTTGGTACCGACGATGAAGCCCACGACTTGTTGTTTGCGAATGTGATCGCCCAGTCAGAGGCGCTTGCCGCAGGACGAGCCCACAACGAACTTCATAAGTCATTTGAAGGAAATCGCCCTAGCAGTGTTCTGGTTCTCGATGAATTGAGCCCCCGTTGCCTTGGTTCTCTTATTGCGATGTATGAACATTCAGCAACCATTCAAGGCTGGCTTATGGGCATCAATAGTTTTGATCAGTGGGGCGTGGAGCTGGGAAAAGTGTTGGCTGTTGATGCTGCATCAGCGATTGCTGGCGGCTCACTAGTCGATAAGAAAACCATGACACACCCCTTGTTGAATTGGTATGTATCAATTCGAAAAAAACTGCCACGCAACTAATAGCAAAGGGGATAACCTGCCTGCAATGGCAAGTGCATCTTCGAAGCCCATCATCAATTCAGCGGAACGGATGTTGAATCTCGTTGCATTGCTGACAGAGTCAAATCGTCCGTTGACGCTCGAAGACATTGGCAATTACATGGAGCATCAGTATCCAGAAAAAGCCGAAGCCCGCCGTACCGCTTTCGAACGCGATAAGAAGTCACTGCGTAAATTGGGAGTGCCCATCACTATGCAAGTGCTTGGTGGCAATGATGCCGGTAAGACCGCTTATTCAATTGATCGCACAGAATACAAACTGATCAACTTCGATCTCACGAATGATGAGCTGTCTGCCCTTCAACAAGCAGCTGCTCTGGTGCAGATCGATACGCAATGGGGAAAGCAGGCCGTGCAGTGGCTTGGTGGAGACATTGACGAGTCACCATCGAACACAGTCGCGCACGTTGATGCCCGTTCCCAAGAATTGCCGCAGTTGTGGTCTGCTATCGCAAAGAGTTGTCAGATCTCGTTTCCTTATCATGGTCGTGTTCGCACGGTGTATCCGTATGGCCTTATCTCACGTAGCGGATTCTGGTATCTCGTCGCATTTGATACAGACCGCCAAGCGCAAGTCACGTACCGTGTGGATCGGTTTGAGGACGCTGCCACTATTGGTGAACCAGAATCATTTGCTCGGCCAGCAGATTTCAATCTTGCAACTGCATTCGAGCGTGATGCGAAGGCATTTCCCGGCGCCGATGCCGAAGTGGCTGTAGTGCGCCTTGATAGTCGCATTGCTCCAGGTGTCATACGAGAACTTGGCGAAGATGCAATTGTTGCTGTTCGCAGCGATGGCTCTGTCGACGTTGAAGTGTCATGTGGTAATCGAGTTGCTTTCCGTTCGTGGTTATACGCAATGGTCGATAGGGCAGAGGTGATTTCTCCTGAATCTGTACGAAATGAAGTAATTGCGGATTTGGTTCGTCTTGCCGGGGGTGCATCATGAGCGCAAAGCGTGGTCCTCGTTCATCAGAAGTACGCGTAAGCGGTTTACTGCGCATGTTGCCGTGGCTTATGAAACAAGAGCGTGTTTCGGTCGCAAAAATGGCACAGCAGTTTTCAATCTCAGAGTCTGATCTCATTGAAGACCTAGAAATGGCTGCAATGTGTGGCGTACCGCCGTACACCCCATTTGAACTAACAGATGTTTACATCGATGATGGTTACATTTTCGTGGGCGCGAACAAACGATTCGAGCGCAGTTTGGAATTGACATCATCAGAAGCATTCGGGCTTAGCCTCATGGCCACTGCTGCACGAGAATTGCCCGGATTCACTCGTGGTAAGGACCTGAAGAGCGCAATGAAGAAGTTGCGCAAAGTGCTGGGCGACGACTTGGTTGATGTTGATATTGAGTCGCCTGCGTTTTTGGCAGACGTCACTGATGCTGCGACCTCTGGTCAACGTTTACGAATCACATATTGGACCCCAGCTCGTAATGAAGAATCGGAACGAACAGTTACTGTCCAAACGGTCTTTGTTGACCGTGGACATTGGTACATTCGCGCAGACGACGATGCCTCGAATGACATTCGACATTTCCGTGTTGATCGCATTCGTTCGGTAACTCCGCTTAACGAATTTGTGGAAGTCTCCAAAACTAACGCTCAGGTTCCTGTTTGGTTTGCCGATGCTTCAGGAAGCGCTGTGGTGACTGCTGAAGTCGCAGCATCTGCCGCATGGGTGGTGGAAACGTATCCATGTACGGTGCGTGAAGAACGTCCTGATGGTTCATACCTCATTGACATCGTGTCGAATAGCGAGCATTGGCTCGGACGTTTGCTATTGCGTGCCGGCGGTGCAATTACCGTAGTGAGCCCCAATGAAATGGCAACAGTACAAGCTCGCACTGCTAGTGCTGTGTTGGCGCGCTACGGCGCGAACAGTTCAGCCACCTGATCAGGCGATTCAACGCCCAATTCTTTGATGAGATGCATGAGAAGTTGCGCAGTTGCTGTGGCATCTGATCTGGCATCGTGCACTCTGTCTCGTTCGATGCCGTAGTGCTCGCATAATGCAAGGAGATTATGTCGACGTGAATTGTCGTTTCCTGATACTCGTCGTGACAGTTCCAATGTGTCGATATGAA
>CAIZMV010000252.1 GCA_903934195.1 uncultured Acidimicrobiaceae bacterium
AGAAGTAAACCTTGCTGGTTGCCCCGACTTTGTTAAGTGGGCTGAAGCAATGGGTTGCGTTGGAATTCGTGTTGATTCACTTGAAGAAATTGATGGTGCCATTGAATTAGCAAACAGCATCAACGATCGTTCAGTTGTTATCGACTTCCGCGTTGAAGAATTTGAAAAAGTGTTCCCTATGGTTCCGGCCGGCGCGAGCAACGATGACGTTCTGCTACATCCATCACAAGAATCAGAGAGAGGCTTGCTCCGATGAGAACTATCAACTCGAATAATCCGTTCGGTGACTCGCACCAACATCATGTATTGTCAGTGCTTGTCCAGAACCGTCCCGGCGTGCTTGCGCGCGTGTCTGGATTGTTCGCTCGTCGTGGCTACAACATCTTCTCGCTAGCTGTTGCTCCTACAGACGACGCCGACTACAGCCGCATCACCATCGTGGTCGACATTTCGGCTACTCCGCTCGAGCAGATCGTGAAGCAGCTCTTCAAGCTGATCGATGTGGTCCGGATCACCGAACTTGACCCCCGAAAGTCGGTCGAGCGCGAGCTCATGCTGGCCACTGTCCGCATCGACGGGGAGCAGAGGGGCCAGGTCGTGGAGCTGGCAAATGTCTTCGAGGCCAAGGTTTTGGCGGTCGGAAACGACGCAATGACCCTTTCTATGGACGGA
Organism: uncultured Acidimicrobiaceae bacterium; assembly: GCA_903934195.1. Taxonomy (GTDB): domain Bacteria; phylum Actinomycetota; class Acidimicrobiia; order Acidimicrobiales; family Ilumatobacteraceae; genus UBA2093. The sequence goes on from CAIZMV010000252.1 coordinate 673, forward strand.
ACTCCCGAGAAATTGGACGATTTTGAGGAATTATTGAAGGGTTATGGCATCGTGGAGAGCCAAAGAACGGGGCGAGTAGCCCTGCCGAATTTGGAACGAGAGGCACGCAAGGGTGCCCTCAAAGGAAAGGCAAGCTGATGGCAGCAACGATGTATTACGAAAAAGACGTTGATCCGTCGATTATTCGCAACAAGAAAGTGGCCATTATTGGTTACGGCTCACAGGGTCACGCTCATGCGTTGAACCTGAAGGAGAGCGGTGTCCAGGTAGTGGTCGGATTGCGCGAAGGGTCTGCATCTGCAGCCAAGGCACAAGCAGCAGGCCTCACGGTCAAGAGCATCGCCGAAGCATCGAAGTGGGCAGACCTCATCATGTTGACCATGCCAGACACTGAGCAGAAGGCAACATACAACGCACACATCAAGCGTTACATGAAGCCAGGTAAGGCACTTGCTTTCGCACACGGTTTCAACATTCGCTTCAAGCGCATTCGCCCGCCAAAGGGTGTCGACATCATCATGATCGCCCCTAAGGGTCCTGGTCACTTGGTGCGTCGTACATTCACTGAAGGTGGAGGCGTTCCTTGCCTTATCGCAGTTGAAGAGAACGCAACAGGAATGGCGAAAGAAATTGCTCTTTCTTACGCAGAAGCAATTGGCGGCGCACGCGCCGGCATCATCGAAACATCATTCGCTGAAGAGACTGAGACCGACTTGTTCGGTGAGCAGGCTGTTCTGTGCGGTGGTGTAGCAGCACTTGTTCAGGCCGGTTTCGAAACTCTTACTGAAGCTGGTTACCAGCCAGAGATGGCGTACTTCGAGTGCTTGCACGAAGTGAAGCTGATTGTTGACTTGATGTACGAAGAAGGAATCACCGGAATGCGTTACAGCATTTCTGATACCGCTGAATACGGCGACGTAACACGCGGTCCTCGCGTTATTACGCCAGCAACGAAGAAGGCAATGCAGAAGATTCTCAAGGAAATTCAGTCGGGCAAGTTTGCTCGCGAATGGATCAAGGAATCAGAAGAAGGCCGCGCCAACTTCAACGCATTGCGTGAAGCCGGAGCAAAGCACCCAATCGAAGCAGTGGGCAAGAGCCTGCGTGCAATGATGCCGTGGTTGTCAGCTGGCAAGCAGAAGGTTTCAGACATCTCAGGTGGCTGATTCTTTCAAGAATTGAAAAAGGGCTCGCTTCGGCGGGCCCTTTTTTATTGTCTACATGGGGTTTGGCAATTCCCGAGTTGGTAGGTCGGGAATTGGGGGCTAGCGTTCTGTCCTATGACAAATGCAGCATGGGGTTTCGAAACCCGCCAGATTCACGCCGGCCAAGAGCCAGATCCAACA
>CAIZMV010000253.1 GCA_903934195.1 uncultured Acidimicrobiaceae bacterium
AGTAGCGCTGAACCATCCGTCAGAGCCTACTAGTAGTTCAGTTTGAGTCCTTTGTATGGCCACTTCATAGCCAACAGACGGCCCGTAGAAGACGCTGTGATGTACGCCGTTTGATAATCAGGCCCACCAAAGCAGATATTCGTCGTAATGCGGTCATCGACAGCGATGTGTTGCAGTATTTCGCCAGATGGCGAGATGACAGTGATGCCGCCGTTGATAATGGTTGCGACACAGACATTGCCGTCGCCGTCGACTGCGAGCGAATCCAATAATTGGTATCCGGGCAACCCGCACAACACCGTGGATGAATCTGGTGGAGCCAGTTTTCCGGGTGACGTAATTGCGCGTTGGTAGACACGTCCTGTGTGAGTTTCTGCCCAGTACACAGTTTTTTCATCGGGTGATAATCCGATGCCGTTTGGACCATCTGTTGGAAACGCGACTTCCTCGATGAATGAACCATCTGGCTTTGCGTAATAGATGCCTGTGCGGTCTGCGCTTCGTTCTGTGCGAGTTCCGTGATCTGTGAAGTAAAAACCGCCCTGTTTGTCAAACACGATGTCGTTTGGAGCACGCAATTGTGTTTCACCACAGTGGGTGTACAAGTCAGTCACTGTTCCGGTTGCGATATCAACACGCTGAATTCGTCCGCCGATGTATTTGGATTCATCAAACGGGCCTGGGTACAACAAGCCGCCAGCATTAAGTGCAGTGAACGCGTGGCCGTTATTGCACAAGTACAAAGCGCCATCAGGGCCTACGGCTAAACCGTTTGGTGCACCGTTGATTTCGGCAACAGTTGTTTTGGTGCCGTCTTGTGCAACGCGCGTAAGACGCGATGCAAACATTTCGGTGAGTATGACACTGCCGTCTGGCATTGCCACCGGCCCTTCTGGAAATTGAAGTCCAGTAGTGATTTCGGTGAATGCCGTGTCGGCCATTGTGTTACTCCCCCATTGATTCGAGTTCTTCAACGCTCATCATGACGGCGCGCGCTTTAGAACCTTCGCTTGGCCCTACTATGCCACGCTCTTCGAGTTCGTCCATCAGTCGGCCAGCTCGTGCAAAGCCCACTTTCAGTTTGCGTTGCAACAAGGAAGTAGAACCAAGCCCTGAGCGCACAACAATTTCAATTGCAGCCTTGATGAGTTCATCATCTACGCCGCCGCTGCCGCCGCCAAAGAGGCCACCAGCACCACTGCCGCCAGACTCTTCGCCTTCAATGCCAGAGACGTAGACCACTTCAGGTGACTGACGACGCCAATGCGCAACAATCTTGCGCACTTCGTCTTCATCAACCCATGAACCCTGAATACGGTTTGGCACGTTTGTGTTTCCGGGCATCAACAACATGTCACCCTTACCAACCAGTTTTTCAGCTCCTGGCTGATCAAGAATGACTCGGCTGTCTGTGAGGCTGCTAACGGCAAATGCCATACGTGCAGGAATATTGGCCTTGATAACACCTGTGATCACGTTGACCGACGGGCGCTGCGTGGCAACGATGAGGTGAATACCAACAGCACGCGCTTTCTGAGCAATGCGAGTGATTGATTCTTCTACATCGCGTGCAGCAACCATCATGAGGTCGTTCAACTCGTCAACAACCACAACAATGAATGGCAAGCGTTCGTACTTCTTTGCGTTCTCATCGGTGTTGTCGTTTACTTCACCCTTGTCGAACGCTGCGTTGTAACCACCGATGTCACGGAAACCCACTTCAACCAAAAGGTCATAGCGGCGTTCCATTTCTTTCACTGCCCAACCCAAAGCGTTAGCTGCCTTCTTCGGGTTTGTAACAGGAGCAGTGAGCAAATGTGGAAGGCGCGCATATTGCCCCATTTCCACTTGCTTCGGGTCAATAAGAATCAGGCGCACTTCATCTGGCGTGCTTCGCATGAGCAACGACGTCAAAATTGAGTTGATACCACTTGATTTACCAGCACCCGTTGCACCAGCAATAAGCATGTGGGGAGTTGCTGCAAGGTTCAAGAACACTGCACGACCTGCAATGTCTTTACCTACTGCTACATCAAGTGGGTGCGTTGCTGCACGAGCTTCTGGCGAGGAAATGAGGTCGCCGAGAGAAACAAGTTGACGAACTTCATTTGGCACTTCAACACCAACAGCAGACTTTCCTGGAATTGGCGCAAGGATACGAACGTCAGTTGCAGCCATTGAATACGCAATGTCGCGGTTCAAACTGGTGACCTTTGCAACCTTGACACCTGATCCGAGTTCAAGTTCAAAGCGAGTAACTGTTGGGCCAACTGTCATTCCGACAAGTCGAGTTTCTACACCGTGCGATGCAAGAGATTCTTCTAACAGTCGACCGCGTTCAGCAACACGTGCCTTGTTTACTTCTTGCACTTCTGTGAGCCCGAGCAAGTCGGTTGATGGCAATACCCACACGCCTGGCACCGCTGGTGCACCAACTGCTGATTCTTCCGTTGAACTAGCGGGGCGTTTTGAACCTGGCTTTCCTACGAATTCAGGAGTAACTGGTTCAATTCGGCCTGGTTCAGGGCGACGCTTCGCGCGTTCCTTTTTCGGTACAAGATCTGGGTCTGAATCTGCGTCGTAAATAGATTGCGGACGTTCACGCACAGAGGGTGCTGGCGCAAAATCAGAATCATCATTACTGAATTCGTCGTATGGCTTTGATGATCCGTCACGCGATGAAGCGCCACGAGCCATGGTGGCAGCTGATCCTGATTGCTTTGCAGTCCATGTGCGAATAGCAATGATGAGTTCAGGAACTGTTGTGTCGGTAATCAACATTGTTCCGCCAACGGCGATTGCAAACAGAACTACTAACGCGCCGGCCCAACTAATTGTTGAACGTAATGGCTCGGCCATGATGGCACCGAACCAACCGCCAGCTTGTGACATGGCATCAACACTGGCAACAATTTTGTCTGCGCCATTTACAAGATGCAGGAAACCAAGAATTGCCAACACCACAATGGTCCACCCCATCGTGAGGCGTAGACGATGCTGAATGCTGCGACGACGCACCATGGCAACACCGATACCAGTAACAACCATTGGTAATGCAAAACGACCAAGCCCGAGCAACCAGCCAAAGGTGGTATCGATGGCACGACCAAGCGGCCCCGCCATATGGAGATACATCGACAACACGAGGACAATGCCGAGGCTGATGCACCCGACTCCCCAGAACTCAACTTCACGACCCCGCACGACTTCGCGGGCTGCCGAATCTGGCTTTACGGGTGGGCGCTTACTGCCCTTCGGAGGGGTTTTGACCCCAGCGCGGGTGCCTGAGGGCGCCTTGGTGCCCCGAGACGGTGGACGAGAACCCTTGGCAGACATGAAAAAAGGGTACCAATGAGGTGTTCCTGCCTACGGGATACTCCAAAGGTGCGAGGTAGGCAGCGAAAACGGCCTATTTAGGTGGTCATAACGACGGGCACAATCATCGGCCGTCGTTTGGTGCGATCACTGACAAATTTGCCGGCGGCCTTGCGGACCACCCGCTCAAGTCCGTCGATATCGGTGATTCCATCGTCGAGCGCCTTCACAAGGGCCTTTTCAATGTGTGCCTCAGCCTCATCTAGCAATGCATCGGCTTCTGGTGCGTACACCCATCCGCGAGTAATGACTTCAGGCCCGTTGATCACCTTGTGCGATGAACTGTCAACTGTTGCCACGATGACAACGACGCCCTCTTCCGCCAGCACCTTGCGGTCTCGCAATACGCCGTGGCCAACATCGCCGACAATTCCATCAACAAACAAATAACTGGCAGGCACTGTGCTGTGGAATGCAAGACCGTCATCAGACAGTTCCAACACGTCGCCATCAGTTGCTTGCAAAACATGATCAGGTGCGGCACCCATCACGACAGCTAACTCAGCATGCGCGCGCATGTGGCGATACTCACC
>CAIZMV010000254.1 GCA_903934195.1 uncultured Acidimicrobiaceae bacterium
ACTGTTCGTGCTCATGACACTCGTGCAATTGCCGTGATGCTTGATGTTCCAGTTGACCAAGTGGGAGACAAACTCTCTGAACTTGGTCTCTTGTTCGTGCCGCCGGCCGCGTAGGGACTGAAGATGTCAGAGTTCGGGGTCTACGTTCATATCCCGTTCTGTCGTCACCGCTGTGACTATTGCGCCTTTGCAACCTGGACAGATCGTGACCATCTCATGGTTGCGTATGTGGACGCAGTCATTGCCGATATCGCCCGGGCTGTAGAAAAAGGAATGCCTGTAGCAGACACAGTGTTTTTCGGTGGCGGAACTCCCACGCGTCTTGCACCTGAACTTCTTGCTTCGATAGTCAATGCGATTCCGGTCAGCTCGAATGTTGAAATCACAATTGAATGTAACCCCGATGACGTGACTGTTGAAATGATGAAGACATACGCGGCCGCCGGAGTGAACCGCATCAGTATGGGTGTTCAGTCAATGGTCGATCATGTATTGCAGTCATTGGGCCGAACGCATGACCCGGCAAATGTTGTCAAGGCCATTGCTGCTGCTCGTGCAGGCGGAATCACCTCCATCAACTTGGATCTGATTTACGGAGTCCACGGGGAATCTGTTGACGACTGGCGCACCACAGTTGAACAAACAATTGCATTGCAACCAACTCACATCTCGGCGTACGGGTTAACGGTGGAGGCTGGTACTCCGTTAGCCGAAGACCCAAGTCGACACCCAGACGATGATGATCAAGCTGACAAATATGTTCTTGCAGATGATTTGTTTTCAGCAGCAGGTCTGATGAATTACGAAATCAGCAACTGGGCACTTGCGGGCCACGAGTGCCGACATAACCAGGTGTATTGGTCGCAAGGTAACTACACAGGATTCGGTTGTGCTGCGCATTCGCATTTAGATGGCAGGCGGTGGTGGAATGTTCGCACCCCGGACCGCTACATCTATTGCGTCACTAAAAACGAAACCGTTGAAGCCTCGGACGAAGTCTTGGATGCACCAACTCGGGCCAGAGAAGCCTTGGAGTTGTCGCTGCGCACACGTGATGGGGTTCCGCTAGGAACGCTTGATGTTGAAGCCCTAGAAGGCTTGGTGGAAGTAGTGGGAGAGCGCATTGTCCTCACACGTCAAGGCCGTTTATTGGGAAACGAAGTGAGTCTGCGCCTGACCCCCTGATAAAGTGGTCATACCTTTTGAGGGCGTGTAGCTCAGTTGGTAGAGCACCACCATGACATGGTGGGGGTCCCGGGTTCGAGCCCCGTCGCGCCCACTAGATGTATTTACTCATGTCATTCGTACTGCGTATTAACGAATTGAGTCGCTTGTAATGGAAATCTTGCTAGCCCTTTGTGCTGCTGCCGTTTATGGCGTCGCTGATTATTCAGGCGGTCGGGCCAGTCGCACTGTTTCCCCAATTGTTGTTACCGCAATTGGCCAAGGTTGCGGCCTGATTTTTCTTGTTGTCATTGTTCTTGCTTCTGGTGTGCCGACTCCGCCAGCGACAGATTGGTTCTGGGGCGGTATTGGCGGCATCGCAGGTGCAAGTGGACTTCTTGCCTTCTACAAAGCAATGGGAAGCGGATTCATGGCCATCGTTGCTCCGGTGTCTGCTGTAACAGCAACTGCGGTACCAGTCATCGTGGGGCTGTCGCTAGGGGAACGTCCGAGTGTTTTGTCGTTGTGCGGTATTCCAGTGGCTCTCGTTGCAATTGCATTAATCAGCGACATTCTCGGACCCAATCATCGAAGAGCTCCTCGCAAAATTTTTGTCATGGCATTTGGTGCCGGAAGCGTGTTCGGCTCGCTATTTGTCATTCTTGGTCATACAAGTGACAACTCAGGGCTGTGGCCGGTTCTCGCCATGCGCGTTACGTCGGTGCCATTTATGTTCATGGTGATGTACTTCACAAAGAACAAGCCATCAGCTGCTCGTCCACAATTGAAGTTTGTTGCAGGCTCTGGAATTCTTGATACGGCTGCAAATGCTCTTTATTTGTTGGCCGTACGTCACGGGCTTATGTCGATCGTGGCAACCATTAACTCGTTCTATCCGGCAAGCACATTGTTATTGGCCGTTGGGTTAGACAAGGAAAAGATTCACCGACCCCAGGCAATTGGGCTGCTGTTGGCAGGGGTTGCGTTAGTCATGATTACGGTGTCGTAATCATTTTTCGCCAAGAGCTGCCTTAATAATCTTTTCAGATTCGCGTGATGCGCCTTTGAAGATTCCCTTTGACATCAAAGATGCCTCACTTTTGCGACGTGCTTCATAAACATCGGCGCGCATATGGTGAATGTCCGGATCATCTGGCGCTGCCCAACCTGCAAAGTCTGCAAGGTGACAGGCAAGGCGAAGGTCTCCTGATGCTGCAAGTTCAACAGCGCGACGCATAAGTACATCTGCGCCACCTGACAGTGATGCAAGTTCAACTGCAAGTACTTCATCAGGTGCTGGCTTTAGCCGTGATGGCGCACCATCCCACCAGCCCCCGAACAAACGCCAGATATTTCTGACCACAAATTCTGGTTCGTCATAGAGCGGACGAAGATACGGCTTGCCAAGAGTGGCTTCAGGTACGCGCACTGTATGAATGATGGTGTTCAGTGTCTCTCCGGCATTCATCATGGTGACAACAGTGCTCACAAGGTCTTCGAGAGCCGTTGCAATTTCATCAAGCACTCGCGCAATTCGCTCTTTGCCAGCAATAGGTAAGCCGTGAGCTGGCAGCAGAAGTTCAGGGCCCTTTGCGATCATGGCGCGCAATGCAGCGGCCCATTCAATTGGCCAACGCTGAACCTTTTGCGGGTTACCGGCATTTGGGAAATTCCAGATGACGAAGTCACCAGAAGCAATCCACTTTTTCTCAGGGAACCACGACCACAGGTGGTCGTCTGTTTCGCCACGAGCATGATGGAATTCAACTGTTTCGTTACCAAATTTCATGGTGGTGAAATCACTCAGGCTGTCGGTGAGTTCCAACGTCTCAAGTGGGATGAATTCAGAAAGTTTGCGTCCACCAGTTGGCGGGCGCAAGTCATTTAGTGCGTTTTCTAAGTCGCCGCGAATACCACCGAATTGGCGTGCATTGATAGCGACGTTCCAATCGTTTGTGTCGCGATAACGCTGAAAGCGCTTGGTGACGTTTTCATGGCCGATAACGCGGGGAGCGCGAAAACCATCTGCTGCCATGCGAGCAGCGAATGGACCACTGCCGCCAACATGATCAGAATGGCCATGCGTGTAGACAATTGCTTCAATTGGTTGTGCGCGCCATTGTTGCATGGCATTGACAACTGCTTCGCCAGTATTTGCGTGACTTGCGTCGAAACACACAAGTCCATCGCCGGAGTCCCATACGACGCTGTGGCTGAACGATTCGACCATCGCGAGATTCTCTGCAACCTCAGACAATTGATTATTGGTGCGATTAACGGCAACATCTGCGATGCCAGAGTCAACAATGCGGGTACTAAGTGCGAGAAGGTCAGCCATCGCTACATCTTAGGTAGGCCGAGAAAGCGCTCGCCCAAAATGTTGCGCATCACGTTTGAGGTGCCACCCATGATGGTGTACCCGGGGCTGTACGCAAGCCCTTTAGCCGCATCGTCCCAGATCATTGCGTTTGCACCCATTGCACGCGACACGAATTCATCAACACGTTGTTGGTGTTCAGTGCAGAAGCACTTAGTTGCAGCAGAGAACCCAGCAGGTGCCTGCTTCAGCGTTTCACGAATCACCAAGATGCGGCCGATGCGGTAACCGATTTCTAAAGCAGCAATTTCTTGGCGAACAGTGCGATTGGTTTTGTCAACCATTGCGCATGCTTCTTGGAAGAGGAAGTAGTTCGAGACGAGTCTGTCGATGCCGCCGCGTTCGTGTTCAAGCTGACGCATAGTTTGTGAAAACGCAGCGCCTTGCTTTCCGACAAGGTTTCCCTTTGGTACGCGAACATCTGTGTAGAAGACTTCACAGAAATGACGGTTAGTTGTCATGTCTGTAATGGGGCGAACTTCAATACCTGGAGTATTCATCGGCACAATGATTTCGCTAATGCCCGCGTGTGGTGGTCCGTCGCTGCTTGTACGGCAAATGAGGTAGCAATAATCAGCGTCAGCACCGAAACTTGTCCAGATCTTCTGGCCGTTGATGACCCATTCATCGCCATCGTCTTCGGCGAAAGTTTTCAACGATGCAAGGTCGCTTCCGGCATTTGGTTCACTCATGCCGATGCACCACGTTGTTTCGCCGGCCAAGATGCCGGGCAAGAATTCCTTTTGTTGTTCAGGAGTTCCGTACTGAATGAGCGCTGGTCCCATTTGACGGTCACCAAACCAACTAGCTGCAATCGGGGCACCAGCTTTAATCATCTCTTCGCCAACGATGAGTCGCTCGATAGGGGGTCTGCCGCCACCACCAAACTCGGTTGGCCAAATGAGGCCGATCCAGCCGTGAGAGGAAAGCTCGCGCGAGAACTCTTTTGAATACCCGTTCATCCACGACGCGGTATCGCGTCCGTATCGGGCTACGCCATCTGCCGCGACGGCTGCTGCATTCTCGCGAAGGGCAATGTGTTCAGGGCTCCACTCAAAATCCATTAGAGAAGATGGTAGGGCGCGACCCCGCCCGAAACGCTATTGTGTACAAGTCTGATACAAGTGAGATTCGGCACATCGCCGACACAAAGAATGAGGTGTTCCCGTGGCAAAGATCAAGGTTGAAAATACGGTCGTCGAGCTCGATGGCGATGAAATGACTCGCATCATTTGGCAGTTCATCAAGGACCGCCTCATCGTGCCGTACCTCGATATCAATCTTGAGTACTACGACCTTGGTATGGAGCACCGCGATGCAACAGACGACCAGGTAACTATCGATTCAGCCAATGCAATTCTGAAGCATGGCGTCGGCGTGAAGTGCGCAACCATCACCCCAGACGAACAGCGTGTTGAAGAGTTCGGTTTGAAGAAAATGTGGAAGTCGCCAAACGGCACAATTCGCAACATTCTTGGTGGAGTGGTTTTCCGTGAGCCAATCATTTGTTCAAATATTCCTCGCCTTGTTCCGGGCTGGACAAAGCCAATCGTTATTGGTCGTCATGCGCATGGTGACCAGTACAAAGCAACAGACTTCAAAGTTCCAGGCGCTGGCACAGTCACAATGACCTACACGCCAGAAGACGGCAGCGAGCCAATGCAGTTCGAAGTCGCAAAGTTCGGCAAAGACGGCGGCGTCACCATGGGTATGTACAACTTCAACGACAGCATCCGCGACTTTGCCCGCGCGTCGCTTCGTTACGGCTTGTCACGTAATTACCCCGTGTACATGAGCACCAAGAACACCATCTTGAAGGCCTACGACGGTCAGTTCAAAGATTTGTTTGAAGAAGTCTTCGTTAATGAGTTCAAAGCTGATTTCGACAAAGCAGGTCTCACGTACGAGCACCGCCTCATTGATGACATGGTTGCATGTGCGATGAAGTGGGAAGGCGGATATCTCTGGGCATGTAAGAACTACGACGGTGACGTACAGTCAGACACCGTTGCACAAGGTTTTGGTTCTCTTGGTCTGATGACATCAGTCTTGATGACACCAGATGGTCGCACCGTTGAAGCAGAAGCTGCTCACGGAACAGTGACTCGTCATTATCGCGAACACCAGAAGGGCAACAAGACTTCTACGAACCCTGTTGCATCAATCTATGCGTGGACCGGCGGCCTGAAGCACCGCGGCAAGTTAGACAACAACCCGAAACTTCTTGAATTTGCTGAACTTCTCGAGCGTGTCTGTGTTGAAACAATTGAAGCTGGAGAAATGACAAAAGATCTTTCGATTCTCATTTCTAAAGATGCTCCGTGGTTGACAACTGAAGACTTCCTTGAAGCACTTGATCGTCGCCTTCAAGCAAAGATGGCCTAAACACCATGCGTGCTGTAGTCCTTCGTTCACACGGAGGGCCAGACGTTCTCCAATTCGAAGATGTTGCATCACCAGTTATTGGTGAACAAGATGTCTTGGTCACTGTTGCTGCAACAGCGCTGAACCGCGCTGACTTATTGCAACGCATGGGTTTCTACCCGAACCCGTTTCCGAGTGGACCTGAGATTCCTGGCCTTGAATTCGCTGGAACAGTTGCTGCTATTGGCGAGAAAGTAATCGCATGGTCCGTTGGTGATCGCGTAATGGGAATCACGAGCGGTGGTGCATACGCAGAGCAACTTTCAATCCATGAGCGCCAAGCAATGGCAGTGCCTTCAGGTATGTCACTTCAGGACGCTGCAGGAATTCCCGAAGTATTTATCACTGCATGGGATGCACTTGTAGTGCAAGGCGGACTCACTTCTGGTCGTTGGGCAATGGTGCACGCAGGTGCTTCTGGCGTAGGCACTGCCGCAATTCAAATCTGTAAAGCAATCGGCGCTCGCATTGTTGTTACATGTTCCGGTGGAAAAGTAGATGCTTGTCGTGCGTTGGGTGCCGATGTTGTTGTCGATTACGGATCACAAGACTTTGTTGCCGAAGTTGCAGCTGCTACTGGTGGGGCAGGAGTTGATGTCATTCTGGATGTCATCGGTGGCGATTACGTAGAACGCAATATTGCGTCTCTTGCTGTGAAGGGTCACATCATTCAGGTTGGCGTCATGGCCGGCAAGCCGGTACCTCTGAATATCGGATTGCTGCTTGGCAAGCGAGCATCAATTACAGGCACAGTGCTGCGGGCACGACCTCTTGAAGAAAAGATTGCTATTAGTCAGCGTTTTGCTTCTGAGAT
>CAIZMV010000255.1 GCA_903934195.1 uncultured Acidimicrobiaceae bacterium
GATCTCATTGCGAATAGTAGTGACACCATCTGCAACAACAGCAGCCATCAGCACGTTTTCGGTTGCACCAACACTGGGAAAATCAAACACCACTTCGGCGCCAACAAGGCGAGTGCATCGTCCAACGATTCCCTCGGAAGAAGTTTCAAATTCTGCACCCATTGCTTCAAGACCGCGAAGGTGCATATCAATAGGTCGACCGCCAAAGTCATCGCCACCGGGAAGTGCAATATCAATTTGTCCGAAGCGACCAAGGAGCGGACCAACAAGATTCACTGACGAACGAATGCGGTCGGCCAGCTCAAACGGAGCTACAGGTGTAATAGCGCCAGAGTTGTAAATGGCCAGATGTTGACCGGCTTCACCCGCAGGTGCCGGCGAGATGGTGATCTCAAGCCCAACCGCACGCAGGAGGTCGGCCATGATGAGGACATCTTCAATAACCGGAACATTCGTCAAGGTGTATCTGCCGTCTGCAAGCAATGCAGCAGCCATCAGCTTAAGAACTGAGTTTTTGGCGCCTGGTACAACTACCTCGCCAGCCAATGGCCCACTCTGAGCAACAACGATGACATCGCCCTCGCGCTGATTCGAACCAATGGACATGACTATCAGTATGCTCCCGCCGTGGCCTTGAATGGAAAACTTCGGCTGAGACGCCTACCCCTATGGGCAAAGCCGACGGAAGAATTGTCCCCTCGCCAACGTCAAATTCTAGTTTTGGTGGGCCTGGCCTCAATGTCGGCCGCATTCATCAACACCCTCTTCACCCAAACTGTCGCATTCGCAGCTGACGAATTCAACGTCTCTCAATCAGGTCAGGGAATTGGTGCGTCTGTTGTGAGGTTCGGCATCATCATCTGTTTGCCACTTGTCGCATTGGCAGACAAGTACGGGCGACGCCCTGTAATGATCGCAATGGCGTGGGCCGCACCGATCGTGTCATCGCTTGGCGCAATCGCGCCGTCATATGTTTTTCTTGTCGGCACGCAAGCAATTGGTCGCCCGCTTGGTCTCACGCTTGACGTCTTGATTGCTGTTGTGGCGTTAGAAGAAATGCCACGAAATACACGCGCCTATGCAACGGGGCTTCTTGCAGTAATCAGCGGAATAGGTGGAGGCATTGCTGTTGGTTCCCTGCCGCTGGCGGATCGCGGCCTCACATCGTGGAGGCTGATATACCTCGTAGCACTTGTGTGGATATTTGTAGCAATAGCGCTGACCAAGTGGCTGCCGGAATCAGAACGATTCACCAAACATCAAGAACAGGCCGTGGTACTACGAATAAAACTGTCATCGGCATTTCGCGGGCAACTCGGTCGCATCTGTTCAGTGGTGTTCCTAACAAATATGTACATCGCAACTGTGTCGATTTTTCAGAATAGATATTTGAAAGACGATCGTGGTTATTCCGCTGCTCTCGTTGCGCTCTTCACCATTGCAACGTCATCACCGGCTTCATTGGGCCTCATCATTGGTGGGCATGTTGCCGATGAAAAAGGTCGGAGAATTTTGGGGGCCACACTGGTTCCTATTGGTGCATTTCTCTTGGCGCTTTCGTTCTGCACGTCTGGCGCGACCATGTGGATATTTGCAATTGCCGGGGGCCTTGCCTTTGGTATTTCATACCCAGCTCTTGCCGTTTATCGAGGTGAACTATTCCCCACGGGATCTAGGGGTACTGCGGGCGGAATCATTATGACTTCTGCACTTTTTGGTGGAATCGTGGGGCTGGTCGGAGCCGGACTTGTCCTGGATTCAGGTTTGTCATATGGGACAGTGATGCTGTGCCTTGTTGCAGGCCCGGTCATTGCGTCACTCATTGTGTGGTTTCGATACCCCGAAACTGCACACCGTGATCTTGATGAGATTTCTCAAGATCTTTAGAGTTTCGTCACCCACGCTGCAATTCGTTCGGCAACTTCCGCATCAGCCTTTGCCAATTCATGTCGGCCATTGTCAACAAAACTCCATGTGACATCACCAGGAACAACAGAGAACGCACTGCGAAGTTCATCTGGTGTTCCGAAGTTGTCTTTTGTTCCACTCACGCACAACGTGGGAACTGTAACGCGCGGTAAATGTTCAATGCGCAAGGCATCTGGCTTCTTTGGCGGATGTAGTGGATATGACACCAGCACTAGGCCTGCAACTTCTAGGGGGTCTGCTTCATCAGCAATCGCCATAGAGCACATACGGCCACCCATCGACCGACCACCAATAACAATCTGTGAAGTGGATACTCCTACTGAAGTCGCGAATGCACGAACGTGTTCCTTTACGCTTGCAATCAGAACTGGTGCTTTATCCGGAAATGGTTTTCCTGCAAGACGATATGGGAAATCATGTCTTGCCACTGGCAACGGCGCCAGTGCGTCTTGCATTGCCAACAGTGACGAGTGCGTTGATGATGAGCCCGCACCGGGAAACAACACCACCCCGGCAACGGGAGTCACAACGCCTCAAGTAGCACGCGACGAGCCTCAGTGATATCAATAATCAACTTGCTTGCGTCGGTTTCATTGCCGCCATGGTCAGGATGCGCGCGACGAACACTGTCGCGATAATGCGACATGATGTCTCGTTTTCCTGGCTTCACAGTGCCGCCAGGGAAACCAAGAATCTCTAAAGCCCATGCGCGTGGGTCTGCTAACGCTGACACTGATGACACCTTTGAGCCAGCCAAGTACTCAATGAAAGAAGCACCAATTGGTCCGCGCCATTTCATCGCTCGCAACATAACGGGAACCAACTGTTGACGAATACCAATGTCAAGACGTTCCAACGCATAGATGGAGCCGAGTGCTTGTTGCAATGGTGTTCCGTTGTTCTGAAACTCAAACTCAATGGAATCATTCACGCTGGTCATGCGGTGAGTGCTGTACGACAATCCGTGACGATCCACTTGAAAACGATGGCGTAATCGTGGCTGAACAACTCGCGCATCGCGTTCAATTTCCAAAAGTAAACGCTGAAGATCAGGTATGAAATCTTCATCCACATCAGCTGCGTGCACTGCAAGAACAGCGCCAAGCAAAATGCCACCAAATCCGGGCGCAGGCTCTACTGGCAACATCAGCCGGCCAAGAGCTAACCGACGCGTGGGCGCAATGGGTCGCGAGTGAAAGATCTCAAACTCAGCGAGCAACATGCCGTAAACGCTATCTTGCGTTCTTCATGAGGGAATACAGGAACTCTTCAGTCACAGTAAATTCACGCGCAATATTCACAGGGTTACGAAACCCATGCCCCTCCCCCGCGAACACTTCCAATTGAATCTTTCCGCCCGTTGCCTCTACGGCATCTCGTAACAATTCGGAATGAAAAAGTGGAACCGAATGATCTTGTTCACCGTGAAAGACAAGCAAAGGAGTGCCTCGTAGGGATGCGGCATTGTTGTGAGGCGAACGCTCTGATGCATTAGTTACCGAGCCAATGAGGGCCGGCATGTAATGACCCTCGAACGGGTCATCGCTCTGCAACATGGCAACAAGATCCACTACTGGATACTTCACCACTACACCTGCGCACAACGACGCGTCACCAATGGCTGTGTTGAGCGCAGTTAACCCACCCGCGCTGCCACCCATCAGGACTGTTGTTGCGGCTGAATACCCCTGCACGTTGTGCAGATGATGCAACACATTCGCAGTATCAATGGCGTCATATTCTCCCCAGTGTCCGTTCAGACTCATCATGAATTCGCGACCATAACCAGAGGACCCACGATGGTCAACAACGGCAATCGCAAACCCTCTCGATAACCAATATGTAAATTGACTGCGAAATGTCACCTGCCACTGATCATTAGGGCCGCCATGTACCCAACAGATCAATCCGCCATGTGGTCGATGTGGCCGATACAAGCGATACGGCACGTCCACTTCTCCTGGTGCGCGTTCAACTGTTGGCTCTACCAGTTCAACATCAATGTCATTTTCAAACCATTTGGCATCAGCTGGTCGCACCAACACAGTGCGTCGCGGTTCGAGCAAGTTATTCAGGTGGTACACCACTACTTGTTGCGGGGTACGCGCACCAGTACGTAATGCAGCAAGCGTGTTGCCTTCCCATGACAAACAACCATGAACACCTTGCCCGATGCGATGACGTGAGCCTGTCACTCTGTCAAACACCCACAACGATGAATACCCATCTTCATTTCGTGTGTATGCAACACGTGTGCCATCAGTATTAAAACACCATGTGCGTTGACCTGGTCCCCACGTTGGTGCGCCATGTTCGCAATGGTCGATAATGGAGATATTCGGATCGACTATCTGGTCACCAAGAATGTGAACATTGGCAACTCCATTGGAATCATCAATGAAACCGAAAGATTCCTTGTTCCGAGAGAACCGTGCTTGTTGTACCGCGACGCCAGCCGCTATTTGTTCTGGGTATGACGCGCTTTGTGTCCACGCCATGTCTGGTCTGTTCCATATGATGCAACTTCCATCAACACCAGCAACTGCGTCAAGTGCAAAATCAGATTCATCATGCACGACAAACGGCTCACCATCCGTAATGCCACAGCCCCACAACTCTTTCCAGTCGGCGATGGCAAATACTGTTCGATTCAGATGATCAATTGCCGGTGTCGACCACGACCGAGATGCATCAAACGCCAGCGAACGTTCGCTCGTCACAACATCATGTCGAAGCGTGATTTCGACAATGCCTCGTGCGTCAGTTGTCACATAGACAACATCCCCATCATCGCTCCACACATGGACCCCGCCAGACAGTCCACGACCGCGCGAGGGCGCATCAGAGAATAGATCCACCAATGAGCTGCCATCGACCGCCCACATCCGCAGAACGCCAGTGGCACCGTCTGAGACAACTCCTGACACCCATTGGCCCCCAGGGCGCACCAGAACATCAGTGATTTCAGTACCCGCAAGGCACAATTGGATTGGCAGAACGGACACGAACGAAGGCTAGTCAGGGCACTAGGTTTGTACGTGATGACAACTGAACGCCCAGACCGTAACCTCGCCCTCGAACTCGTACGCACCACCGAATCGGCTGCCATGGCAGCCAGTCGCTGGGTTGGCCGCGGAGACAAAATGGGCGCCGACGGTGCCGCCGTGGACGCTATGCGCATGGTGCTCAGCACCGTGCCAATGAGCGGCATCGTTGTCATTGGTGAAGGCGAAAAAGACGAAGCCCCCATGTTGTTCAATGGTGAACTTGTCGGTGACGGCTCGAAGCCAGACACGGATGTTGCAGTTGACCCAATTGACGGCACCTCGCTCACAGCATCAGGCAAAGGCAATGCAATTTCGGTGATCGCAGTTTCCGAGCGCGGCACCATGTTTGATCCGGGCCCATGTTTCTATATGGAAAAGATTGCTGTTGGCCCAAGCGCTGTCGGCTCAATCGACATCACTGCATCGCCCACCCAGAACCTTAAGTGGATTGCCAAGGCAAAGGGTGAAAGTGTTCGTGACTTAACAGTCATGATTCTCGAACGCCCTCGCCATGACGAACTCATTGAAGAAGTACGTGCCTCAGGCGCGCGCATCAAGTTGATTTCAGATGGCGACATTTTCTCGGCAATTGCGACTGCATGGCCAAACGCTGGCGTTGACGTCATGTTTGGTATCGGCGGAACGCCTGAAGGCGTTGTTGCTGCAGCTGCCCTGAAGTGCATGGGCGGAGAAATTCAAGGTCGCCTATGGCCGCGTAACGACGAAGAACGCGCC
>CAIZMV010000256.1 GCA_903934195.1 uncultured Acidimicrobiaceae bacterium
TCAACGCGCTATCGCTCATTTGCCACAACCTTCGAGGCGATGGAGGCCTCTTTCTTTCAGAGGGAGAAGGTCCTCCAATACCCTGGTCGCCGCGACCTAATTGATGATATTGATCCTGCGGAATTTGTCGCGGAAGAAAACCTCAATTACAAAAAAAATGAAGCGTCAGAGGATGAGGGAGTCAATGAAGACGACGAAACAATCAAGACGTCCAACTTACCTTCTCCAGTCGCCACAGAGGAGCCACCACCTGATGCTCTTCGCAGCGGACCCCTGACCTTCGATCCACATCCTCAGGAGGAAGAAGATGAGCACACGACACTCGCCGCATCAGACGATCAAGCAGAATTAATGCGTTGGCATTATCGCCTCGGGCACTTACCGTTTTTGAAGCTCAAGCAGCTTGCCATCAATGGCGAAATCCCCAAGAAACTCGCCAAGGTAACACTACCCAAGTGCGCGGGCTGTCTCTTCGGCGCGATGACGAAAATCCCTTGGCGCGGCAAAGAAACAAAATCTTCTCACGAAGTCTTCGTCGCAACCAAGCCGGGGGAATGCGTTTCCGTCGACCAAATGACATCGACCGAGTTAGGGTTTGTCGCGCAACTCAAAGGCAAACTCACCAAGAAGCGCTATCGTTGCGCTACCATCTTCGTCGACCACTTCAGTCGACTCAGGTATGTTCACCTCCAAGTCGATGATTCTTCGATCGAAACCGTCGCCGCCAAACGCGCCTTCGAGGCCTTTGCTGCTCAACATGGCGTCAGAATCCAACACTACCATTGTGACAATGGGCGCTTCTCCGACAATGCCTTCAAGCAAGCATGCCACGACGCACGCCAGCAACTTACCTTCTGTGGCGTAAACGCCCACTTCCAAAATGGCATCGCCGAGCGCTCCATCCGCGACCTCTCCGAGAGCGCACGCAAACAGCTGCTACACGCCAGGGCTCGATGGCCTGCTGCAGTGCACTTCGCACTGTGGCCTTACGCACTGCGCAACGCCGCGCTCCTCCACAACAATCTACCAGTGCTGGAGGATGGCACGTCGAGACTAGAGCTTTTCAGCTCAATTCGTGTTGGTGCTAACATGAAGCACATGCACACTTTTGGTTGCCCGGTGTTCGCTTTGCAGAACGCACTAGCTTCAGGCAAGCAACTGCCACGGTGGTCCCCTCGCGCACGCCTTGGGCTCAATCTTGGCCCAAGCCCAATGCATGCGAGGAACGTGTACTTGGTACTCAACTTAAGTACCGGGTGTGTCTCACCCCAGTATCACTGTCGCTTTGACGACTTTTTCGAGACAACATGTCACAACGGGCCTGACGTCAGTGGCACCATCAGCTGGCAGCTATTAGCGGGATTGAATCGCGCAGAAATGATACTTTCCGAGGTGTCAACGCCAACACAGCACAGCGTTATGTATCCCGAGATGCAATCCGAAGCCAATGTTCCTTCGGAAGAAATGTCTGTCACTCCACCATTCCACGAGTTCACAACGGACGATCACAGCGTCTCTGACGGAGATTCTCAAGTCACAGAGAATGCGCGACCATCTCACCAATCCCGAACTTCTCATACAAATGAGGGAGTCACAAGCGCTGAGCCTACTATCACAGCTGGTACAAGTCAACGTGGGCGGGTTCGTACTATGTCACGAAGAATGGCAGAATCTGTCGCACAAGGTCTCCACCATATGGCACACCAGTCCACTTTCGAAGAAACTGATGAAGACTTATTTCACGATGCACACCTTGAACTTCAAGAGCGGATGCGAAACCCTATCGCGTTCCATGCAGAAATGATGGGTGACATTATGTACCTTCAACAAGCGCTCAGACAGCACGATGCAATAGAATTTGTGCAAGCTGTCATCAAGGAAATTAACGGACATGTGGATTGTGACAACTGGACCCTCAAGAAAAGAAGCGAAGTCCCTGATGACGTCCAGATCGTACCCTCAGTATGGTCGATGCGACGCAAGCGTGACCTCACAACGAACGAGATCAAGTCGCACAAGGCACGATTGAACCTCCACGGCGGAAAGCAAATCTACGGAATGAACTATTTCGAGACCTACGCACCCGTTGTGACATGGATTGCCATCAGACTCATGATCATCTTCGGCATCATTTTCTGTTGGGCTCTTCGCCAAGTCGATTTTGTTATGGCCTATCCACAAGCTCCCATCGAAATGGATATTTACATGGAACTTCCACAAGGCATACAAACCGCACACGGGAACTCCAAGGATCACGTATTGAAGTTAGA
>CAIZMV010000257.1 GCA_903934195.1 uncultured Acidimicrobiaceae bacterium
CATATTGGACATTTTTCTCACAATGGTTTGCGTGACACTGGGGCTCACCGGAATTGGAATTACTGGTCAGATTCGCCGCGCAAAACGTGCCCTGGTGGTCGCGGAATAGTCCAAATGGGGCAAATTCATTACTTGCGCACTACAACAGAGAATTTGTCAAATCGGGCCCGCGGCCTTTGAAATCGGCATTCTCCTGGTCTAGTGTTACAAATGTCACACAAACTGTGTGCAACATTCAGGGGGTAATTGAATGAATCAAATGTCCGTAGCCAACCGTTCGCGGAGGGCAAGGCGCTGGGGAGTTGCTGTAGCAGCAGTCCTAGTTGGCACCATGGTGTCAAGCAGTGCAACACAGGCAGCGAATAGCACGCCTTCGAAATCGAAATACGGCGGCGAAGTCGTACAAGCAATCGACGGAACCATCGCTGGTTTCTGCTTCTCAAACGCGCTTCCAGGTGGCCCATTGGGTACCTCACGCACAATCTATGAGAGCCTGGTCGAGCGAGCAGCAAATGGTAAGTTCATTCCGCATCTTGCGTCGAAGTTTGCCATGTCAGCTGACGCAAAAGAGTGGACAATCTCCTTGCGCCCAGGTATCAAGTATTCAAACGGTGAAGAATTCAACGCCGCAAACGTGAAGTTGAACCTCGACTTTGGTCGTTCCGGATTCGGAACTCTTAACGGAGCTCCATTTGCTACCGGCAGTGCAGCTGGATACCCATCAACTGGTGTTGGCGTTAACGCAAACATCGTTTCTGTTGATGTAGTTGACAACTTGACTGTGAAAGTAACCCTTGAGCGCGGAGACACCGAGTTCCTCGGTCTCATGTACCGCGCAGGTCGTTACGTCATGCGTGCCAATGCACAGATTGCAGATTCAAAGACATGCTCTAGTAACCCAATCGGTACTGGACCATTCATGAAGCAGTCATACAGTGCTGATGAATTGGTGGTTGTAAAGAACCCGAACTACTGGCGTAAAGATGCATCAGGTGGCAAGTTGCCATACCTTGACAAGATCACGTTCATCAACATCAAGGAAGCATCTTCACGTGCTGCAGCAGTTCGTTCTGGTGCCGTTGACGCTGCTTTCTTCACCACTGGTGATGCCACATTCATTCTTGACCTTGCAAAACGCAAATCAGTCGTGAAGCAGTATCAAGCATCAAAGACAGCTTGGGGTCAATGGATGCCAAACGTTGGTAAGGCCGGATCTCCATTCAAGTTTAAGAATTGCCGTTTGGCAGCTGCACACGCTATGGACTGGAATGCGTACAACAAAGTGCGTCTGAAGGGCCTTGGAAGCTACTCAGGTTCTGTAGTCGGTAAGACAAGTATCATGTTCACGACTCAGGGAACACCTAAGTACGACGTTGCGTTGGCAAAAGATTATGTAGCAAAGTGCAACACTGACCTTGGTACCGCAGCTCCGTTCAAGCTCACGCTGTACGCAGATACAAGCAGCCAGTCACAAAAGAACACAAAGTTCATTGGTGACATGCTTGTCAAAGCAGGCATTCAGTTGAACCCAACAAACATCGAAGAATCAGCCGTTTTGGTATCAAAGATCTACCGTGGTGGTGGAAACTTGTTCGACTTCGCTGAAGGAACACCTGCTGAAGGTGACGCCATCGGTTACGTCGTTCCGTTCTTCGTCAGTAAGGCATTCCCATCGGATTCAAAGAACCCAATGGCAGCAACTCCTTACGGTAAGGGCTACAACACAGTTATCGCCCTCGGCGGTCACGGTGACACCACGATGGATAACTTGTTCTACGCAGCTATGGCTGACACGAACAAGGCCACAGCAAAAGCTAAGTGGGTAGCAGCTACCAAGTATCTGCAAGAGAATGGTCTCGCCATTCCGGCAGTACACGGTGGTTTCTGGATGTTCACAAACAACTCATCCAAGTTGCTTGGTGTAGGTGCACTCTTGAACCCAGATGGTTCCAAGCCAAGCCCAATGGAAACAAAGGGCTTCGAGTGGACTGGCATTTACAAGGGCTAAACCCTTGAGCAAATAACCTCAAAAAAGGGGGCGGTGACTATATGGTCACTGCCCCCTTTTTCATTTCCCGTATTACCTCGGTGACTTCCGACTACACAAAACCGCCTACGGTATAAAGCATGAAAGTCGCATTAACCATTGTTGATCATCTTCGTCGCGCCGAGCAGGTGTACGGCGACAGAATTGCAGTTATCGATGAACCTGACCAGCCAGGTGCTTCATGGGGTTCTTTGACGTACAAAGAAGTAGCGCGCCGTGCTCGCGCTCAGGCGGCTGCTCTAGACCAGTTAGGTGTTGCGCAGGGCGCACGTGTGGCAATAGTGAGCCAGAACTCGGCACGCCTGCTTACCGCCTTCTTCGGCGTTAGTGGGTATGGGCGGGTGCTTGTGCCCATTAACTTTCGACTTGTAGCTGAAGAGGTGTCGTACATCATTTCTCATTGCGGAGCTGAAGTTCTGATTATCGACCCCGAGTTGGAAGATGCGTTGAAAGACGTGACTGCAAAGCACAAGTTCATCATTGGCGCAGAATCTGACGAAGTGTTGTACAAGTACGACATCGAGCCGCAACCGTGGACTGCAGATGAAGATGTGACTGCAACCATTAACTACACAAGCGGCACTACAGCACGCCCGAAAGGCGTGCAACTAACGCACAGGAACTTGTGGGTCAATGCAGCAGTTTTCGGATGGCAGTTAGGTATCAACGACAGGGATATCTATCTCCATACCCTTCCGCAGTTTCATGCCAATGGTTGGGGCATCGTCTTTGCCGTTACAGCTATGGGCGGCCAGCACATCATTCTGCGCAAAGTTGACGGTGCAGAGATTCTGCGACGTATAGACCAACACGGGGTGACAGTGTTGTGTGGTGCGCCCGCTGTAGCCAACATGGTGCTTGATGCGGCTGCGATTCCGGGTACGAATACTTCGCGCGATCAGGTGCGTATGGTTGTGGCTGGCGCGCCTCCGCCAACAAAGACCATCGAGAAGATTGAGACCGAACTCGGGTGGGAGTTCATTCAGATTTATGGCCTCACGGAGACTTCGCCGTTGCTCACCATGAACCGTTCGCGTACCGAGTGGGACTCGTTGACACCAGCAGAACGCGCAGCAAAACTGAGCGCAGCTGGGGCGCCATCATTAGGTGTTGAGATGCGCGTGGATGCCGAAGGGGAAGTGCTGGCCCGGGGCAGCGTTGTGATGTCTGGGTATTGGGAACAGCCAGAAGAAACATCGAAGGCCATTGTCGACGGTTGGTTCCACACAGGCGATGGCGGTTCAGAGGGTGAATACGGATTCATTACTATTGCTGACCGAAAAAAAGACGTGATTATTTCTGGCGGGGAGAACGTCTCTTCGATTGAAGTTGAAGACGCAGTGTTCTCTCATGCAGAGGTATCAGAAGTAGCTGTTATCGGAGTACCCGATGATAAGTGGGGAGAATTAGTGCTTGCACTTGTTGTTAAGACTCCGGGATCAGCGCTAACAGAAGATGAACTAATCGGGTACGTGAAAACCAAACTTGCCGGCTACAAGTGCCCGAAACGCATCGAGTTCCGAGACGAGTTGGCACGTACTGCAACGGGCAAGTTGCAGAAGTTCAAATTGCGTGCACCGTACTGGGAAGGCCGCGACAAGCAAGTCAACTAAATTGATGAACACTTCGAGCAGCAGCTCTTATGGTTTACAACGTAGGGAATTGAATCCGTAGGTC
>CAIZMV010000258.1 GCA_903934195.1 uncultured Acidimicrobiaceae bacterium
CGTTTTTCAGATCGTTCGTTGTGATCGCGGGCATGTGAGGTCCTTGGGGGTGTGCGTAAGAATTCGGCACGAATCGCCGGTGACAACGACCAGATCCTCGATCCGAACGCCGCCTACCCCACCACGATAGAGCCCAGGCTCGACTGTCACCACCTCATTCACACCCAGAACTGCTGTGCATCGGGGCGAAAGGATGGGTTGTTCATGGATATACAGCCCTATTCCATGCCCAGTGCCATGGACATACTCATGGTCAACTCCCTCACGGAGAAACACTGCCCTTGCTGCCGCATCAACGCTGGCACCTACGACTCCGGCCTTCACGGATGCGATTCCGGCTGCCTCAGCTTCAATTACCAGGTCAAACATTCGTTGATACTCAGCCGAGACCGCCCCGATTCGAATCGTACGAGTCATGTCACTCTTGTACCCCTGCACCATTGCGCCAAAGTCAATTACCACCCCATGACCGTTCTCGACAATTGCATCAGACGGTTCATGATGAGGACGCGCCCCTAGCGCACCAGTGGCCACGATGGTGTCAAACGCAACATCATCAGCTCCGCCCTCACGCATCAGATGATCAAGACGATTTCGAATCTGTTTTTCTGTCTTTCCTACCAAACCATCTGTTACAACCGACAACAATGCATCATCAGCAATTGTCGCTGCCGAGGCAATGAGCGAGATCTCTGCCTCATCTTTCACTCTGCGCAAGTCATCTAGTTGCGTTGGTTCGGGGACAACTATGCAATGGCGTTGGAGAACATTCATAAAGTGCGCTGTCAGATGAGTGGAATCAACTGCAACTGTTGATGATCCAACAATGCGCGCAATCATGTCATCTGTTGAAACGTCAGGAACCACCCGCTCTATGTTCACCGTGGCTCTCGAGGCAGTGGTCTCGTCTATTGCGCGATCAAAGTATCGCCCGTCTACCAAAAGCCACGCCTCATGATTCCGGCGATGTATCAATAACTGCGCAGTGCCACCCGTAAAACCAGTGAGCCAGCGAATGTCTTCAACACGAAGTACGAGGACAAACTCTGCGTCTTCACTGTTGACGAGACGAGAGATACGACCCGACACATCCATTACTGTGCAGCTAATTCGACCAATGCCTCAACGGCCAAGGCATAACCCAGGCCGCCAAAACCGGAAATCGTTCCGTTCACCACGGGCGACAAAACACTCACGTGACGAAACTGCTCACGTGCACCCGGATTAGATAGATGCACTTCAATCACATTGCCCGGGTATGACTTCAATGCGTCGTGTACGGCCCATGAGTAATGAGTAAAAGCTCCGGCATTAACAATGATTCCATCAGCTTTGGCCTTTGCTGCGTGAATCGCGTTCACCATTTCACCTTCAGTATTGGTCTGAAGATGCTCCACAGAAATTCCATGAGTAGAGGCGGCAGCAACAACTGTGGCTACGTGGTCTGCCAAAGTGGCGTGTCCGTACACCTCTGGCTCGCGCGTACCGAGAAGATTCAGATTTGGACCATGTAAAAGAAGGATGGACGACAAAGGCATATCAGCAACCGTACTCTGCCCAGGTCTCCTGATCGATGGAATAAACAATGTGGGATTGCCCCCACCACCCTTCAGTATTCGGGTGTTCAAAGTCCAGGTCATCGCGGCGCTTCATTCCGATTCGCTTCATCACAGATTCACTTGGCGTATTGGTTTGCGTAGTGAACGAGAAAATCTCGGATATGCCGTGCTCTTCGAACCCGATTCGCAGTGATTCTTTCGCAGCTTCTGTGGCATAACCCTTACCCCA
>CAIZMV010000259.1 GCA_903934195.1 uncultured Acidimicrobiaceae bacterium
AATGGCCCCGACAGAGCCTGGAATTGGCTGATGAGCAAGCCAGACCACCCCATCAAGGTCACACAACACAACTTTTGGGCGAACGGTTTTGCGCATAGTCATTAATCCTGCCACGCTTTACCCCATGCCCCGCTTTGAACCCTTCGCCGCTCTCCGATATTCGACTACGGAATCGACAGATATCACAGCGCTAACGTCTGCACCATACGACGTATTCGACGAAGACAAGCGTGCCGATTATGCGGCAACAGATCCGCACAACATCGTTCTCTTGGACTACCCCATTGAGGCTGACGGTTCATCGCGTTACCAATTGTCGGCAGACCGTCTTACAGAGTGGCGCAAGAGCGGCCACATCGTCACCGACGACTCCGCGACATTTTCCATTTATCGCATGACCTTTACAGACGAAGCAGGCACTCAAAGAACAACAGTCGGAGTCATTGGTGCCCTCGAAGTTGTCGATGAAGGTGCTGGCGGAGTGCTTCCACATGAACGCACGACCCCTAAGGCGAAAACAGATCGCTTTGATCTCACCATTGCCACTCACGCCAATCTCAGTCCTGTCTGGGGTTTGTCTCTCACTGCGGGCTTAACTGAAGCTCTCAGCGAACCAGGCGAAGTAGTAGCGCAATGCACCGACGAAGAAGGCGTGCATCATGTACTTGAACGTGTCTCAGACCCTGCACGCATAGCAACCATCTCGCAACTCGTCTCTGCGAACCCTGTTCTTATTGCAGACGGCCATCACCGCTATGCAATCAGTCGTACATTCCGAGATCAGAGCCGAAGAGTTGGAAATCCTCCGGGCGCCGAACTCACAATGACATACGTTGCCGAATTGGTTCAGGAACAACTCAGCGTTGCAGCAATTCATCGCCTGTACGACATCGACAATGCTTCACTGCTTTCTGTTCTGTCGTCTCACTATGACACCGCAGATGCTGGCCGCGTCGGACCCCACACCATTGGCGAAATGGACTCCCGTGGTTCACTGTGTCTTGTGGCGCCAGATGGCACAGGCACGTTCCTCACGCCACGTTCCGACACCTTTACAGGTGTGCGTGAAATGGATAGCGCACGCCTAGAGCATGCCCTACGCAACACAGAGCATTCAGTTACTTACCAGCACGGCGTTACCGAGGTTGTTAACAAACTTGCAGCAGGCGTTGCAGCCTCGGCGGTTTTGATTCGACCCGTGTCTCTTGCTGAAATTCGACGCACAGCAGACACAGGCGAACTAATGCCACCGAAATCCACGTTCTTCACGCCGAAGCTTCGCACCGGCATGGTGATGCGCGATTTGAACTAACTAACTGATAGAGGCAGCGTAAATCGAAGCAATTGATGCTCCGATAGCTGAGTTGAATTCAGCTTCAGTTTGTTGTGCTGACAAGCCTTCGGTAAGTGCACGCGAGAAACTCGCAATGACTCCCTTGTTGCGACTGAGGCGAGCATTCGCATCATCGCGCGAGTAACCGCCGGACAATGCAACAACGCGAAGAACACTTGGGTGAGCAACAAGTTCATCAAAGAAACCATCGGTCTCTGGAAGAGTCAACTTCAACATGACTGGCTGGTCAGCTGGTTGCTTATTCAATTCAGCCAATAGTGCTGCCTTCAACAACACTTCAGCTTCAGCCTTTTGTGGGCTATTGATATCAACTTCTGGCTCAATGATTGGAATCAAACCAGCGCGAAGAATCTGACGACCAACCTCGAACTGTTGAGCGACTACTGCTGAAATGCCATCGGCATTCGCCAACTTGATGACAGAGCGCATCTTTGTTCCGAATACACCCTTCTTCAATGCGCGAGCAAGCAATGCATCAAGGTCTGGGTTTGGTTTCATGATTTGCACTCCTTGTGCTTCATCGGCCAAGCCTTTGTCAATCTTTAAGAATGGGATGACATGCTTTTTGTTCCACAGGAACTCTGCACTGCCCATGCCGCCAATTTCGCGGTCCATCGTTCCTTCGAACAAGATTGCTCCAAGAACACGATCGCCATTGAACTCTGGGCTTTCCACCATGCGACTACGCATCGCATGAATAACATCGAACATCTCAGCATCGTTTGAATAGGCAGTCTCCTGAACGCCGTACAACAACAAAGCCTTTGGCGTACTACCGCCGCTCTGATCCAGTGCGGCAATAAAACCCTTACCATTGCGCATTTGCGCGAGCTGCTCTTGATTCATTCGACAACACCTTTCATCGAGCCCCGATCGCAAAACGCGCGTGCACAAGACACATTCGGGGGCGATAGCAATATTAGTCAGATTTCAAGATCTGCAGAAAGATTCTCCATTAGTCGCGAAACGGCCTTGCGCACGTTTGCTTTGCGACGCATGGAGATCACCTGGTCAGCCAGAACTTCAGTCCTGCTGGTCACGCCGGCGCCCGACCGAAAGAAGCGGCGCCGTACGATGCCCACCACGCACACGTTGTCGCCAACGTGCGTGGTCTCGCACTCGCCAGAGCACGCAATAGGCACAGAAATTCGACCCTCTTCCACATGAGTTGCCATATCGAAACTTGATACGACTTCCCCTGTTTGAAGGGTGCGCTGGACGGGAGGCGATGTCACTTCGCCGATGAGTATGACCATATTGACGCCATCGGTGTCAATGCTTGTTGTTGTGGAAACCATGTACTTCTCCTAGTTGTTACTAGGAATGTGTGCATTACGCGCCCAGAGTGGAAAGCCTTTCGGCAACATCTACGAAGCCAGGGTCTATTTTCGCAATCCGTTCAAAGAACTGACGAGCCTTGATCACATTGCCTTCTTTGTCGTACAGGTCTGCAATAACAAACCATTGACGAAGGTGGTACTCAGACGGACGATTCATATCGCCCGATGCCTTTTCCATCAACGCAAGAGCTTCAGTGATTTGGCGACGGTCTGCCATGGAACCAGCCATAACGATTCGGCCTTCAGCCATCAACTCAGGATGCGGTGAAGCTTCCTGTAGTTCTTGCCAATACTTCTCTACCATTTGGTGTTCACCCAATGCGCGATGACAATCTGCAATAACTGCGTGATTGAAAATCCAATCTGGATTCAATTTCAGTGACGCTTCGAATTCAACAAGCGCGCGCTTCCACTGACCGGCGCGATACAAGCACAAGCCGAGCATTTCACGAACAGCAGCCACTTCGGAATATTCACGAGACATCGGGTTAAGAATCTTGCGAGCATCATCGTAACGATGTGCTTCAAAAGCTTGCAATGCTGCGTCGTAACGCTTCAATGCACGCGGTGATGCTTTTGATCCGAGAGCCTTTTCGAACTGGTCTACAACAGAATCAAGTGCACGAACTTCTTTACGGCCACCTTTTTGTGGGCGACCTGTTCCCTTTGAACGTGGGCCAAAACTTGGTGCTTTACGCGCAGGACGTACTGAACCTTCGTCTACCCAATCTTCGCGAGAACGCTCTGGTGGCAATGACATTTCGCCACTTGTGCGACGCTCGCCAATACGACCCTTAACTTCATCTGAGCGCTCTTGTGCTGCAGTACGTGGTGGGCGTGAATCACGATCAAACCTACGAGGACGATCATCACGGTCGCCACGAGAAGGACGTGAATCACGATCAAAGCTGCGAGGAGGACGCGAATCACGATCAAACGAACGTGGTCTGTCATCGCGATCACCGCGAGGCGCTCCACGAGGAGCATCACGATCAAACCTGCGAGGGCGATCATCACGGTCGCCACGAGGTGGACGCGAATCACGATCAAAACTGCGAGGAGGACGAGAGTCACGATCAAAGCTGCGAGGTGGACGAGAGTCACGATCAAACGAACGTGGTCTGTCATCACGATCACCACGCGGTGCTCCACGAGGAGCATCACGATCAAACCTACGAGGGCGATCATCACGGTCGCCACGAGGTGGACGCGAATCACGATCAAATCTGCGAGGAGGACGGTCGTCTCCCCCACGAGAATCTCCGCGAGGTGTACGTGAAAAACCGCCGGGACGAGAATCGCCAGAGCGACGTGGGCCTGACCCTCTCTCGGGGCGGCCTGAGGTGCTTGGACGTTCAGACATAGGCAACCAGTGTAGGGAGCGCATCTGTGACTAAACCCAGTAATGCAAACACCC
>CAIZMV010000260.1 GCA_903934195.1 uncultured Acidimicrobiaceae bacterium
AATGCTGTGTCTTTGCCTAGGCGTCCTGACAAAGTTCCGCTGGCAGACAACGTGGCTGCACCGAGAGCAATAAGAGCGTTGCCGATTGCAAGCTTCGGAGCAGATGTCACATGTCGTTGAACAGTTGAAGACAGTGCAGGGTTTGCGCCACGCAGTACTCGCCACACCGACCAAATGGCGCCACCAAAGATAACGAGAGCGGGAATTGAAGAACCGACAGCGGCAAGAACGCGGGGTAGTGCTGAAAACAGGTCACTGCCTTTTGGCATTTCTGTTGGGTTGATGGCGTCCTTCATTGGAGCAGTCAGGATGATGCCGGCTGAAAACCCACTGAAGACCAGGAGGCACTGCGAGACAATGCGGCCAGTTCGTTGGCCAGCCAAGAGATAGATGGTGCCAAGTGCGAGCCACGGAACATTGATGACGGCTCCGAAGAGGAAAAAGACTCGAAATGAGGACGTACTCCAGCCCCGAGCTTCAGCCCACCAGAGAGCAAGTGAGGCGATGGCGAAAAGGCCAAGCGCAATGGTCCAAGCCAGCTCGTGGGGGCGATGCCTGCGTAACCAGCGATCAAAGGTGCTGAGACCAAAGGCCACAGCAATAATGAACGAGGCTGCGGCAAGGGCCGTATTGAGGGTCACAGTCCCAATGCTAGGCGTGAGGCTACGGACTTCGTGAAATCATGCACGAAGTAATAGCGTGGAGTTGCATGTCGGAATCCCCCCGCCGCCGAATCCCAGAAGCTGCCCTCGGGCGACTTCCCATATATTTGCGCATTCTCGTTGAACTCGGCCACGAAAATGTTGCGCAAGCGTCAAGTGAACAACTTGCTGAACTCGCAGGAGTCAATGCTGCAAAGGTGCGCAAAGATTTGTCGTACCTCGGTACTTATGGCACTCGAGGCGTTGGTTATGAAGTGCAATTTCTTACTGTCCAAATTCAACGTGAACTTGGTCTGAACCAGGCATGGCCTGTCGTCATTGTCGGCGCCGGAAACTTGGGCCAAGCAATGGCCAACTTCACTGGAATCGCCGAGCGTGGCTTTCACATCGTTGGTGTTGTCGACAAAGATGAATCGAAAATCGGTACGCATGTTGGCGGAGTCAGCGTCACTCACGTTGACTCACTCTCTCAATTAGTGCAGCTGCACAAGGTGAGCATCGGAATCATTGCAACACCAGCAGCTCATGCACAGGACGCTGCTGATGCTCTAGTACGCGCAGGCATTGGTTCCATCATGAACTTTGCTCCGACAATTTTGTCTGTGCCTCGTGATGTGCACGTGCGCAAAGTTGATCTTGCACTTGAGTTACAGATTCTCAGTTACTACGAAGACTGCCGCAATGGCAACTTGCGCGACGTTCCTACTGACGGCCGTATAGATCCGGTTAGCGCGTAACTCAATATGTCAATTGTTGTCCTTGGGGTTAATTACCACACGAGTCCGGTCACGTTGCTTGAGAAAGTAATGATTCCAGTTCCCGCAATGTCAGAGGCATTGCGTGTTCTGTCGAACCACAGTGACATTCGTGAAGTTGTCGTTCTCTCTACGTGCAACCGTACTGAGGTCTACGCAGTAGCCGAACGATTCCATGCTGCCCACACTGACATTCTTGAATTCCTGTGTACAACAAGTGGATTAAGCGCTGACGAAATCACACCGCACTTGTATAGCCAATTCGATGACGATGCCGTAGTACATCTCTTTGAAGTTGCTGCAGGAATTGATTCAGCGGTTCTTGGTGAAACTGAAATTGTTGGTCAAGTACGTGATGCTTGGGATTTTGCAATGAAGCAAGGCACATCGCGCAGCACGTTGAATCTTTTGTTCCGCTATGCACTTGAATCTGGAAAGCGTGCCAGAACTGAAACCGGAATCAGCCGTTCAACAGCATCTGTTGCACATGCAGCTGTTGAGATGGCCGAAGAGATTCTCGGAACGCTGAGCGGTAAACGAGTTCTTGTTGTTGGTGCTGGTGAAATGGGAGAAGGAGTCGCTGGTGCTTTGTCTCGCGCCGGCACTGAAAGCATTACCGTTCTGAATCGCACTGCTGCTCGCGCAGAAGCACTCGCAGAAAAAATAGGCGCCCGAGTTTCTGAATTTGAAAGTCTCGAAACAGAATTAGTTGAAGCAGATGTAGTTCTGGCGTGCACTGGTGCTGGCGGAGTCATCATTGATCATGAACTAATGACTCGCGTTCGCAACGGAGTTTCAACTCCGATTCTTGTTGTTGACATTGCATTGCCACGTGACGTTGCTGCCAGTGTTGCTGAATTGCCAGGCGTGACATTGCGCGACCTTGATCATCTCAGTGAATGGGCCCAACGGGGAATTGACAAGCGAGCATCTGAAGTTGGCCAAGTGCGTGAGATTATTGGCGAAGAAGTGAAGCGCTTCCTGCTTGACCAAACACAACGCCAGGCGGCACCACTTGTTGCTCAATTACGTGAAGTAGTCGAATCAATTCGTACGGCCGAGATGGACCGATTTGAGTCTTCCTTGGCAGCAATGACACCAGAGCAACGGGAACTTGTGGAATCCATCTCTCACGGCATTATCAACAAGATGCTTCATGCTCCTTCCGTGCGCCTTCGTGAGGCTGCCGGAACTCCACAGGGAGAACGACTGTCAGCTGCGGTCCGAGATTTGTTTAGTCTCGACTAAGAACTTCTATGACAACTATCCGCATCGCCACACG
>CAIZMV010000261.1 GCA_903934195.1 uncultured Acidimicrobiaceae bacterium
GCTAATTGAACAACACCGCAATGCTGGTCGTGAAACATGGATTGTTTCCGCCTCCCCCATTGAAATTGTTGAACCGCTTGCAATCGCACTTGAAATGACTGGCGGCATTGGCACACGCGGCGAAGTTGAAGACGGTGTCTACACCGGACGACTTGCTGGACCATTTTGTTACGGGCCCGGAAAAGCAGAAGCAATTGTTGCCATTGCGGCAGAGCGCAATATCAACTTGGCAGATTCGTGGTCGTATTCAGACTCCATGAGCGATGTTCCGATGATGGAACTTGTTGGCAATGCAGTTGCGGTGAACCCAGATGCACAATTGTCTGCACTCGCACGTTCACGCGGGTGGCCCATTGTTGTGTTTGCTCAACGATCAAAGATGTTGGTTCGTCGAACAACGACAGTTACTGCTGCTCTTATCGGTATGGCAATTACGTACTCGCTCGGCGCACGTAGCAGCAGACGTTCTTAGTCAACACCCAACGGAGACAGCGCGAGTTGTCGGCTCATAGCAACAACATTGCCTGCCGAGTCCCACATCACTCCGTCTTCTTCCCAGTAACCACCTTGTGTGAGAGAACTTGTGAACTCACACAGAATCGGGCCTGGTGCTGGTACCCCGCGCACATGCACAGTGAATTCAATGGTGGGCACCCACCCCTTCATGCCGAACAAGTTGAAGGTGACGGGTGGGAATGCATCTGCTGCAAGCAACAACGAAAGAGTGTCGACGGGGCGACCATCTTTAAAGGTGAAATACCCACGAACGCGCGCGATACCAGCAGGCTCATTTGTTGTGAAACTGATGTCATCAGGGTGAAGACGCATATCAAGACGCGAACCGAGACCTGGTGGCATATCCGGGTTTGCCGGGCGTGTTGGGCAATCTTCAAACGCCACCATGTCTGGCATCACCAATGTGTTTGACTGTGCACCGATAGATGCATCCACATCGCCGAATGTTCCGATTGAGCGAACTACGTCACGACCATCGCGAGACATTGATGCCACAACTGTTGATAACCGCCTGCCTGCTTTCACCACTTCGCATGTGGTTGTGGCTGGACCAGCGGGTGCTGGCGACAAATAGTGCATTGAGATAGATACAGGATGCGCACGGCCGCTCTCGGCACGCATGGCATTGCCGACTAAAGCCAACAGGTACCCGCCATTTGCATTTCCGTTGATGTCCCACCGATCTTCAACGGGAGTGTCATACACGCCATTGCCAAGTGGGGTGGGTCGTGTGGCGTTATCGAACTCGAAAGGCATTTGTACGAGGCTACGAACTAAATGTTGCAATAAACGAACCGAGGACAAGAAGCGTGGTGGCGTAGCCTGTCTAGGTGGCAAAGTACTACCTCACCACTCCCATCTATTACGTCAACGCGCAACCACATCTTGGTCACGCGTACACGACCATTGTCGCTGACGCATTAGCTAGGTGGCACCGCCTTCTCGGTGACGATGTGCACTTCCTCACCGGAACAGATGAACACGGCCTCAAGATTCAGCAAGCTGCAGAAGCTGCTGGCACTTCCCCACAAGAATTCACTGATTCCATCGCGCCACTGTTTCAACAAGCATGGAAGCGCCTGAATATCTCGAATGATGATTTCATTCGCACTACGGAAGCTCGCCACAAAGTTGGCGTACAGAAGTTGTTGCAGGCATGTTTTGATGCTGGAGACATTGAACTCGACAAATACAGCGGTTTGTATTGCGTTCCCTGCGAGGCGTATTACACAGAAGATGATCTTGACGGGGAAAACTGCCCCATTCACAAGCGCCCTGTGCAGCATGTTGAAGAAGAGAACTACTTCTTCCGCTTATCACGCTTTGAACAGCGCCTTATTGATTGGTATTCACTTCACCCAAGTGCCGTAGTGCCGGAACACCGAGTGAATGAAGTACTCGGATTCATCAAACAAGGTTTGCAAGATTTTTCTGTCAGCAGAAAAACTCTTACATGGGGCATTCCACTTCCTTTCGACTCTTCGCACGTTGCCTATGTGTGGTTCGACGCACTTGCTAACTACATCACCGCAATCGGTTACGGCTCTGACGATGAAATGTTCAACAAATGGTGGCCAGTAGATCACCATCTCATTGGTAAAGACATCATCCGTTTCCACAATGTGTATTGGCCGGCGATGCTGATGTCAGCTGGCATTGAACCACCAACTGGTTACGCAGTCGGTGGTTGGCTACTTGTCGGTGGCGAAAAGATGTCAAAGACATCAGGCAATGTGGTGAACCCGCTTGACCTCGTTGATGAATTTGGCGTTGACGGCTTCCGCTACTACGTACTCAGCGACACGTCGTACGGCAACGATGGCGACTTCACATACGAAGGCCTTGTGTCTCGCTACAACTCTGACCTTGCAAACAACCTTGGCAATCTTGCAGC